>JBCDCF010000207.1:0-6422 GCA_039182345.1 Pseudomonadota bacterium | reverse complement strand
GCTCTCCCGCCTCATGAACCTGCCGCACCGCTGGCGCACCGCCGACGCCGCCTTCGTGCCCGACGTGGACCCCACCTTCCGCGCCGCCGACCGGGTGTGGGTGGTGGGCGACGGGGCAGGCATCGGCGGAGCGGCCCTTGCGCGCGTTCGCGGCGAGATCGCAGGCCTTCAGATTGTCGCCGACCTCACCGGACAAGACACCGCGGACCGGCTTGGAGCGGCAACGGCGCGCGCCAGCCGCCTTGCCAAGGCACGGCCGCTTGTGGAGAGGCTCTATCCGGCACGGTCCGTCTCGGCCTTTGCCGACGAGGACACCGTGCTGTGCCGCTGCGAGGGGGTGACCTTCGGCGCCGTGCGCGCGGCCGTCCGCGCCGATGCGACCGGGCCCAACCGGGTGAAGGCCTTCACCCGCTGCGGCATGGGGCCGTGCCAGGGCCGCATGTGCGCCAACCCTTTGACGCGGTTGATGGCGGAGGAACTTAGCGCTCACCCTGAAACGGTCGGCGCGCTCAGAATCAGGCCGCCCCTCAAGCCCATCCTCGTGGGGGATTATCTGACCCTGGACACGGCCGACCCATGAGTGACCGCCGGGTGGACACCGCGGTCATCGGCGGCGGCTTGATGGGCCTTTCGGTGGCCCTTGCGGAGGCCCGTGCCGGCCGCTCCGTGGTGGTCCTTGAGGCCGAGCGGGTGGGGCGCCAAGCCTCCTCCGCCAGCGCCGGCGGCGTCAGAAGCCTCAACAGAGACCCTGCCGAGATTGCACTGTCGCGAGAGGCGCTCGGCCTGTGGCGCACGCTCCACGCAGACCTTGGCCAAGACGTGGGCTTTAAGGCAAGTGGCCAGATCCGCGTTGCCGAAGACGCGGACGCCTATGACCGTCTTGCCGCCCGCGCCGCGCTCACCAAAAGCCTTGGCCACACCCATGAAGAGCTGATCGGCGCCAACGCCCTGCGTGACCTCGAGCCCGCCGTTGCCAGCCACACTGTCGGCGCCCTTGTGGTGCGCGATGATGGTTTTGCCGACCCTTTGAAAGCCGTGCGCGCCTATGGGGCAGCGGCAAGGGCCGCAGGCGTTCAGATCCGCGAGGGCGGTGCCGTCAAAGGTTTGCGCCGGGTGGCTGGCGGCATTGCCGTCGAGTGGGACGGGGAGGCGGTGGAAGCGGCCGCGGTGGTCAACACGGCGGGCGCTTGGGGGGCGGACCTTGCCGCATCGGTGGGCGAACCGGTCCAGATGGAAACCGCCGCCTTGCAGATGAGCGTGACGGAGCGTGTGGCCCCTTTCGTGCGCGCGGTCGTCGGCACGGAGGGCCGCAAACTCTCCCTCAAGCAGAGCGCTGCCGGTCACGTCATCATCGGCGGTGGCCATCGCGGGGCGGTGGCGCAGAAGGCCCGGCACGGTGCGCCGATTGCCGCACGGGTGGCGCAGAATGTGGCCACAGCGGCGCACCTCTTCCCGGCCCTTAAAACCGCGCGCATCGCAAGGTCCTGGGTGGGTCTTGAAGGGTGGACGGCCGACTCCCTCCCCGTCATCGGCCCGTCCGAGACGCTGCCGGGTCTCGTCCATGTCTTTGGCTTTTCAGGTCACGGATTTGCCCTGGTGCCCTTGATCGGCCCCCTTATTGCCGACATCATCGCCGGGAAGGAGCCTGACACAAGGCTTCAACCCTTTGCGCCGGCACGCTTTTGCAAGACCCAATCGGAGCCCATGAATGCTTGATCCCACCGGCCGCGTCGTGATGGTCTCAGGCGCGAGCCGCGGGATTGGCCGAGCGGTGGTGGACGCGCTCCACGCCAAGGGCTACTGCGTCAGCGCAGGCGCACGGCGGCCGGAAGACCTTGAAGCCGCCTTTGCAAATCTTGCCGGCGATCGCTTTCTGGCAGCCCGCTACGAAGCGGCCGACAGGGACAGCCACGCCGATTGGCTGAAGGCAACCCTTGACCGCTTCGGCCGGCTGGACGGTCTCGTCAACAATGCCGGCACCTCCAACACGTTTTCCATCGAGGCGGGGGACGAGGCTGATCTCGACGCCCTTTGGAGCATCAACATCAAAGGTCCGTTGTTTTTGACGCGCATCTGTCTGCCGCACCTCAAGGCGGCCGGATCGGGGCGCATCGTCAACGTGTCGTCCCTCTCGGGCAAGCGTGTGCGAAATGACAATGTGGCCTACGCCATGACGAAGCATGCTCTGATTGCCCTGACCCACGCCACCCGCCGCATCGGCTGGGAGAGCGGGGTGAGGGCAACGTCCGTCTGTCCCAGCTTCGTTGCGACGGATTTGACGGCCGACGTCACCAAGGTGGCGCGTGAGGAGATGATCGACCCGGCGGACCTTGCCGAGCTGGTCGCCACCGCCATCGCGCTGCCCAACACCGCCACAATGGCGGAAATGCTGGTCAATTGCCGGCTGGAGGACTTGTTCTGACGGGGCCTCCCACAAACCACAAAACGACGGAGAGAGGTGAAAGATGAAGGCAACCGCGATGACCCTGGGTCTTGCCGCCGCGCTGTGCGCAGGCGGGGCCCATGCGGCAGGAACCACGCTGAACGTCGGTATGGCGAGCGCCGATGCCGGCACGCTGGACCCGCACGTGGCCACCACCACCCCCGACAAGGGCCTGTTGCACTGGATGTTCAACGGTCTTGTGCGCATCAAGCCCGGCCAGGCGAGCCCTGAATACATCGAGCCCGACATTGCCGAAAGCTGGACAAGCTCAGACGACGGTCTGACCTGGACCTTCACCTTGCGCCAGGACGTGGACTGCCATGGCGACTACGGCAACCTTGATGCCGAAGACGTCGTGTTCTCCCTGGAGCGCGCGGCCAACCCCGACACCTCATCCTTCGCCAAGGATTTTGCAGCGGTGGACTCCATCGAAGCAACGGGCGACTACGAGGTGACGGTCACCTTGAAGGAACCTGTGCCGAGCCTTCTTGGCACGCTCGTCCCCTACCATGGCGGCAACATCGTCTGTAAAGACGCTGTGGAAGCCATGGGCGAAGACTTCAAGGCGACGCCCATTGGCACCGGCCCCTTCATGTTCGCCGAGTATCAGCCGCAGCAGTTCGTGAAGCTTGTGGCCAATCCTGACTACTTCCGCGGCAAGCCGGCCATCGAAGAGATCTTCTACCGCTACATCCCGTCCGACGCCTCGCGCGACCTCGCCTTCCAGGCCGGTGAGATCGACATGATCTACGGCAAGCAGGACCAGACCTGGGTGGACAGGATTGCCCAGCTCCCCAACACCAAAGTCACGGTGATGACGCCTGGCGAGATGAGCGTCATCCACCTCAACATGACGATGCCGCCATTGGACGACATCAACGTGCGCAAGGCCGTCGCCCACGCCATCAACCGCGACGCGATGGTCCAGTTCAAGGGCGAGAACGTGACGCTGCCGGCGGTCTCACCGGTGCCTGAAGGCTATCTCGGCTTCACCGCGGACGTGCCCACCTACGACTACTCTGTGGAGAAGGCCAAAGAACTTCTGGCCGAGGCCGGTCACGAAGACGGTGTGACGCTGAATGCCATCCACACCACGCTGCCGGGCATGCTCAGCACCATGGAAGCCGTCCAGGCCCTTCTGCGTGAGGCCAACATCAACCTTGAGATCGACACCGTGGAGCACGCCACCTTCCACAGCCAGATCCGTGATGATGCGAGCCAGGTGACCCACTACTCGGCGGCGCGCTTTCCCATCGCCGACACTTACCTGACGCAGTTCTTCCACTCCGACTCCATTGTCGGCACCCCCACCGCTGTGACCAACTTCTCCCATTGCAGCGTTGCCGATGATGACATCGAGGCGGCCCGCACGGCCTCCGATGCCGATACGCAGAACGCCCACTGGGCCGCGGCACAGCAGAAGATCATGGAAGAGGTGTGTGCCATTCCCATCTACCAAAACCTTCAGCTGTGGGCCTGGAAAGACAATCTGGACCTTGGCGTCGACGTTCAGGGTTCGCTGAACCTCTCCCCGCCCATCACAGAGAAGGCGCGTTTCACTGACCAGTAGACATCACCATCGCTCCGGCCCAGTTCTGGGCCGGAGACGCCCGTCATGACAGCGTTTGTCATCAAGCGCCTTGGCTTCGCGGTGATCACGCTGTTTGGCGTGCTCACCATCGTGTTCTTCATTGTGCGCGTGTTGCCGGGCGACCCTGCGCTGGTGATCCTTGGCGATCAGGCGAACCAGGCCGCCATTGACTCCCTGCGTGCCCGATTGGGGTTGGACCTACCCATCTGGCAACAATACTTGGACTTTCTTGGCGGCGTCTTCGTGGGGGATTGGGGAACCTCCCTGGTGTCGGGCAGACCCGTCATCGAAGAGATCCTCAACGTGCTGCCCTCGACCGTCGAGTTGACGGTGGTCTCGCTGATTTTGGGCGCAGCGTTCGGCATTCCCCTCGGGGTGTGGTCGGCCATCCGCCGCAACAAGCTGCCCGACTATATCGTGCGCATCGCCTCGCTGCTGGGGCTGTCGCTGCCCGCTTTCGTCTCGGCCGTCTTACTGTTGATGGCATTCTCCATCCAGCTCGCCTGGTTCCCCGTCATCTCATCGGGCCAGGGGGATACGCTGGGCGAAAGGCTGCGTGACCTTGCGCTGCCGGCCATCAATCTCGGCCTCATCATGGCCGCCTACATCACCCGCGTTGCCCGTTCGGCCATGCTTGAGGTGCTCAACCAAGACTATGTGCGCACCGCCCACGCCAAGGGGCTGACATTCACCACCATTGTCTGGCGCCACTGCCTCAGGAATGCGCTGATCCCTGTGGTGACGGTGGTGGGGCTTTACCTTGGCATTCTCATCGGTAACTCGGTGCTGACCGAGATCGTGTTCAACCGCCCCGGCCTCGGCAAGTTGATTGTCGGCGCGCTCAACCAGCGTGACTATACGATGCTTCAGGGAATGATGGTCATCTACACGCTTGTGGTGGTGCTGGTGAACCTTTTGACCGACCTCGTCTACGGTCTCATCGACCCGAGGATCAAATACCAATGAGCCTCGCAAGACCTGCCCGCGGGGCGTACCTCAAGAGCTCGCTCGCTGCGATGGGGAGCGGCATTGTCCGCGCCTTCAACACCAACAAGACGTCCTGGGTTGGCCTTGCCATCTTCCTCATCGTCTGCCTTCTGGCGATCCTGGCGCCGTGGATTGCCCCTTACGACCCCATCGACCAGAACATCTTCGACCGCCTGAAGCCGCCCTCGGCCGAACACTGGATGGGCACCGACTTCTACGGCCGCGATACACTCTCGCGGATCCTTTACGGCGCACGTATTTCTTTGGTGATCGGGCTTGTTGCCATCATCGCGGCAATGATCATCGGCTCCTTCATCGGGATGATTGCCGGTTACTTTGGCGGCGTGGTGGACATCGTGATCATGCAGATCATGGATGTCCTCCTCGCATTTCCGTCCCTCATCCTTGGCCTCATCATCGTGGCCATGCTTGGCCCGTCGGTGGAGAACTTGGCGATCGCCATCGCGCTAACGGCAATCCCGCCCTTTGCGCGCATTGCCCGCGCGCCCACCATATCGGTCAAAGAAAGGGAGTTCGTGGAGGCCGGCAGGGCCATGGGCTTTTCCGACCTGCGGCTCTTGTTCAAGCACATCCTTCCCAACATCCTGCCCGAGATCTTGGTGATGGGCTCGCTGTGGCTGGCGACCGCCATCCGCGTTGAAGCCTCCCTCGCCTTCATCGGCCTTGGCGTGTCGCCGCCAACTGCCACCTGGGGCGGCATGATCCGCGAAGGGTTTGAGAACATCCTGGATAGCTTTTGGCTCGCCCTTTTCCCGTCCATCGCCATCCTGATCGTCGTGTTTTCCCTCAACCTCCTGGGCGATGGGCTGCGTGATGCCATCGACCCGCGCCTGAGGGGCGAGTCGTGACCGCGCCCGCCCTTGAGGTGGAGGGGCTCACCACCTCCTTCCGCACCGAAGGCAAGTGGGTGAGCGTTGTCAAAAACCTCTCCTTCCACATCAACCCCGGCGAGACGGTGGCGGTCGTGGGGGAGTCTGGCTCGGGCAAATCGGTGACGGCGCTGTCGGTCATGCGCCTTCTCCAGCAAGGGGTGAGCCGCGTGGAAGGCACCGTGCGCCTTGCCGGCCGAGACCTCACTGCCCTGAGCGAACCGGCCATGCGGGATGTACGCGGCGCAGAAATCGGCATGATTTTTCAGGAGCCGATGACGAGCCTCAACCCTGTGCTCACCACAGGCTTTCAAATCATGGAGGCGCTGCGCCGCCACAGGAACATGAGCCGTGCGGAGGCGCGAACCGAGGCCTTACGTCTCCTCGACCTTGTGCGCATTCCCGACGCGGCGCGCCGGATCGAGGAGCACCCGCACACCTTCTCGGGCGGGATGCGCCAGCGCGTGATGATCGCCATGGCGATGGCCTGCCAGCCGACCCTCCTCATCGC
>JBCDCF010000206.1:0-6452 GCA_039182345.1 Pseudomonadota bacterium | reverse complement strand
GTTATGGAGACGCGCTATGAACGCCATTCTTGGCATCGCGCAACTGCGCGCTGCTGCCACCTATAATGCCGCCGCCGATTGTTTCGACAGTGTGCCCCTTGGCTTTTGGCACCGCCATGGCGCCAAAACCGTTGCACGCCTTGACCTTATGGACGGGGCCGAGGTCCTTGACGTGGGCTGCGGGTCGGGCGCCTCGGCCGTTCCTGCGGCCAAAGCTGTCGGCCCCAACGGCCACGTCACGGGGATCGACGTTGCCGAGAACATGCTGCGCCTTGCCATCCGTAAGGCCCACTTTGCAGGCGTTCGCAATCTCACCTTCCAGATGGCGGACATGACGGCGTCAGGCTTTCCGGCCCACCATTTCGATGCGGTGATTGCCAACCACGCCATCTTCTTTGCCCCTGACATGAAGGCCCTGGTGGCAGAGTTGTGGCGCATGGTGAAGCCTGGGGGACAGTTGGCCGTCACCGTGTGGGCGAAGGACCCGTTCGAGCCTGCGGCAGGCATCTTCACCCAGGAGCTTATCCAGGTGTGTCCGGACATGGATGCACCTAAGCGCCCGTGGGTGAAGCTGACCTCGCCCGATGGTCTCGCCAAGCTCTTTGCCGACAGTGGTGTCGCGACCCCTGTGATCACCCACGTTGAAGATGCCCAGCCCCTCATGCGCCCGGACGACTTCTGGACGGTCGCCAGCGGTTCCGGCTACCGGCGCGAGATCGACCAGATGTCCTACCAGGAGCGCACACTCCTGCGCGAACGGCTGGTGCGGCGGCTGTCGGACGCCAACTGCACCGCCATCAACACAAGCGCGTTGATCGCGGTCGCCACCAAACCTTTGTGACAGTGCCGGACGGTCGCCTCTGCGGCCGTCCGATCACCCTCCGCGCGGAGGAGCGCCTGCTCGCATTCCCATCACACGCGGGCATTTGGCGCTAGCCTCTGGCGATGGCAGCTTCCAGCCGGCGGTAGCGCCCGTCGGTGCGCAGGACGGTGACGATGGGGTCGTTCACCACCCACCCGAGCGCCCGCCAACCGCCATCCACCAAGCCTTCCATCACGTCCACCGCAGCGGTGACCTCCCCTGCGCTTGCAAGGGTGATGACATCATAAAAGTAGGGTGATGCGGTGTGGTAGGCCCGCTCCGTGAGGGCGCTATAGGCGGCGCTGGTACGGCCCACCATGGCGAGCGCTGCTGCCCGTGCGGACTGGGCGCGCCTGTCGCCCGGCGCATCGGCCACCTGCCTCTCCAACCGCGCCAAACACCAACGGGCCGACAGGTGGGCGCGCCCCGTGTCGCCCATGGCAAGGGCTGCACGGGCGGCAATGTAGCCTGGCCGATAGTCATCGGGCTGAAGGGGGACGGCGCGTTCGGCAAGAACGGTGGCTGAGCGCAAGTGCCCCAGCATGAAGGCCGACTGGGCGGCAAGGTAGAGCGGATCGAAAGCATCGGGCTCCACAGCAAAGGCACGGCTGAAGGCGGTCTTTGCCTCGCGCCAATGGCCGAGCGCCCCCAGCGCAAAGCCATAGGCGGCCTGGGTGACGCTAAGGTCCGGCCGGCGCTTTGCAGCCGCTTCCGCAGCGTGGAGGGCAGCGGTCAGGCGCCGTTCGCTGTCGCCGCGAAAAAGGCCTGCAAGGGTGGTGAGTTTTCCGTAGTGGGCCTGGACCAAAGGCGCGTCGGGGGCCTGTGCCGCCGCCTCACCGATCAAAAGCTCAATGGCGGCCGAGGCAGCCGCCCCCTCCCGCCGCGCCAACCGCTCCGCCTCAAGAACGAGGACGTAGGCATCCATGAAATCGCCATCGTCCACATCGCCGACGAAGGAGAGTGGAGTGCCTGGTGGAGGCGTGTGGCCCACTGTGGATGGCCCGGCATCCTCCCGCCCTGCCCCACGCACGATGGGTGCAATCAGCCGATAGCCGGTTTTCTGGACGGTCTCCAGCACCTCGGCGCGGTTGCGCCGTTCGCCGAAGGCGCGCCGCACCTCCGCCACCGCCTGGGTCAGACTGTCGTCACCCACATGAACGTCGGGCCAGATCTCGCGCTTCAACGTGGTGCGGTCCACCACGCCGCCATCGGCCTCAACAAGGATGGCAAGAAGGCGTGCGGCGCGGGGGGACAGGCGCGTTGCGCTGTCGCCATCACCCACCTCACGCGCCTCAAGGTCCACCTGCCAACGGCCGACCATGAGGCGGCAGCAAGGGGCGGGCGCCGACATACCAGCACCACGCGGCATGGCGGCATCACCGACCGATCCCACTGCGTGCTGCGCCATCCTGGCCTATCTCCTCCGTCGCTGCGCGTCGATTTCACCCAGATGAAATCAGCGCGCGCTCCGTACCTGCGCGCCTTAGGACACAGATGCAAGCGACCCCAAGGGTCACCTCACCGTGAACGGTTCGCCGCCACTTTCATAAAACCAGTCGGAAACCTTCAGGACTGCGGCCTGCGCTCTTGCCACATGGCGTCCATCCAAACCGGGGGTGGGCGGCGTCCACCCAAGGTGCGGCCCATCACAAGACCGACAGGTAAACCATGGCCTTACGCATCGGCGACCGTGCGCCCGACTTCACGGCTTCCACCACAACCGGCACCATTTCCTTCCACGACTGGATCGGCGACAGCTGGTGCGTCCTGTTTTCCCACCCCAAGGATTTCACCCCTGTCTGTCTGACCGAACTCGGCCAGATGGCCATCCGCAAAGGTGACTTCGAGGCCCGCGGCTGCAAGATCATCGGCCTCAGCGTCGACCCTGTGGCGCGACACCTCGCGTGGGCAGATGACGTGAAGGACGTGTGCGGCACGCCCCTTACCTACCCGCTCATCGGCGATCCCGACCTCGACATTGCCAAGGCCTACGGCATGCTGCCCGCCAGCGCCTCGGCGGCAGGCCCGCGCACGGCCATGGACAATGCCACCGTCCGCAACGTCTTCATCATCGCTCCGGACAAGACCATCCGTCTCATCCTCGCCTACCCGATGACCACGGGCCGCAGCGTCGATGAGATCCTGAGGGTTCTGGACTCGGTCCAGCTGACGGCAGACCACAAGCTCGCCACCCCTGCCAACTGGCAGCCAGGCGAAGACGCTGTGATTGTCACCAGCCTGTCCGATGAAGACGCGCGCAAAGCCTTCCCCAACGGTTGGCGGGCGCCCAAACCGTACCTGCGGTTCGTGGAACACCCCAACTGAGCCCCACCATTGAAGGAAAACCTCTCGTGATCATGTTCCGCACCTTGCGGGCGGCAGCCTTCTGCGCTGCCGTCACGGCCGCGGCAGGCCAAGCCTTTGCCGACGATAGCGCCTACCCCAACGCCCACCTCTTGACCTCAACGGCCGAGCTTGCCGCCCTCATGGAAGGCAACGCCCAAGACGACGCCAAGGGTGGGCCGAGCACACTGCGCATTGTGGATGTGCGCTCCCGCGAAGCGTTTGCCGGCGGCCATGTGCCTGGCGCCATCAACATCCCCTTCACCGCGCTCACCGACCCGCACGCCCATGTCCGTGGCGCGCTGAAGTCTGACGACGCCCTTGCCGCCCTGTTCGGCGCCAACGGGATCGACGCCACCTCCCACATCGTCCTTTATGACGATCAGGGCGGGTTCCGCGCCGCCCGCTTGTTTTGGCTGCTTGAGTACTATGGCCATCGCACGGTGAGCCTTCTGGACGGCGGCATCGACGCCTGGGTCCGCGGCGGGGGAGACCTTCAAACGCCCTCCACAACAAAGACGGCCGACGTTGCGGCGCGCCCGGCCGAGGCGAAACCGACGACGTTTGCGGTGAACCTCACCCCGAGGCGCCATGCCAGCGCCGACCTCATCATGGGGCGGCGCAACGATGCCAACACGGTCGTCATCGATGTGCGTCCCACCAAGATGTATGAGGCCGGGCACATCCCCTGGGCCGACTCCATCCCGTGGAAGGGCTCGCTCAGCGATGATGGCACCATTGCCCCCAAAACTGCGCTGATGGCCTACTTCGCCTCCCACGGGGTGACGCCTGACAGGGCCATCATCGTCCACTGCGAGACCGGTGAGGCATCCGCCCACACCTACTTCGTGCTTCGGCTTCTGGGCTTTTCGGACGTGCGCACCTACCACCGCTCATGGGCCGAATGGGGCGCCAGCGACGACCTTCCCAAGGCCGTCGCCCAAAACCACTGAGCCGAACCACTGAGCCTCAGGCACGTCGCGCGGCCCTTGGCCGTGCGACATGCTTACACGCAGCTGTGATCGCAAAGGGGCCCCGTCCCATGGCACGGAAAGGGCCGCGCAATGCCCTGCCGGAGGACCCCCGATGCGATCACTCATCTTTGCCGCCATCTTGGCCGCGACACCATTTGCCGCAACCGCCGACACGGCCATGTCACCGCCCGACGGCTGGCGCGTTGCTGAGACCGAGAAGGACTACGCCACGCTCCTTGCCGACCTGAAGGCGGCCATCAAGGAAGAGAAGATGGGCCTTGTGACCGAGGCAGGACCCACAGAGGTCGCCGCCAAGCGTGGCGAGACCATTCCTGGCAACCGCGTCCTCGGCGTTTTCCGCAACGATTTCGCGGTGGACATCATCCGCGCGGCGCCGACGGCGATGATCGAAGCGCCCATCCGCATCATGGTCTATGAGGAAGAGGACGGCACGGCGACGCTGGCCTACAGGATGCCGAGCGTGGTCTTTGCCCCCTATGCGCAGGAAGGCGGCGCCACCCTTGAGGAGGCAGGCGCATCCCTTGACGGCATTTTCGCCGCCATCGTCGATCGCGCCGCTGCGCAGTAAAGACCTTTCATCCAACGGCTGCGCCGCCTAAGCAGACGGCGGCTTCCTTGTGAAGCCGCCGCGGGCAACAGGGGGCGCGCATGGCCGAAACAGTCGCCGACAATGACGCCAACCTGAGCGAGGCGACGCTGGAGCGTGCCCGCGCACTTTTGGCCGCCGGCGACGCCACGGGTCTGCAAGCCCTCGTCGCCGACCTTCATGAGAGCGACGTTGCTGAACTCCTTGAGCGCCTTGGTGCGGACGAGCGTGTGGCCGTCGTCCGCCTGCTTGGCGATGAGTTCGACTTTACCGCACTGACGGAGCTGGAGGAGGCCGTTCGCCTCCAAATCATTGCCGCGCTCGAACCCAAGGCCGTGGCGGAGGGTCTTGCGGCGATCGATTCCGATGACGCCGTCTTCATCCTTGAAGACCTGCCGGACGCTGAATCAGACGCCATCCTGGCGCAGCTTCCCTTTGCCATGCGCCACCGGCTGAAGCGCTCGCTGGACTTTCCCGAAGAGTCCGCCGGCCGGCGCATGCAGACCGACTTCGTGGCGATGCCGCCCTTTTGGACCGTGGGCCAGGTGATCGACACCTTGCGCGAGGAGGACGACCTTCCCGACGCATTCACCCAGATCTTCGTGGTGGACGCCACCTTCCGCCTGTTGGGCACGGTGGCCCTTGACACCTTGCTGCGCACCAAACGCCCCGTGCGCATCACCGAAATCATGGACGACGAGCCGCGCACCATCGACGCCTTTGAGGACCAGGAGGAGGCGGCCCGGACGTTCCAGCGCTACAACCTTTTGTCCGCAGCGGTGGTGGATGAGAGCGATCGCTTGGTGGGCATCCTCACCATCGACGACATTGTGGACGTGATTGAAGCTGAGGCGGACGAGGACATCCGCGCCCTTGCCGGCGCCGGCGACGCGGAGCTGTCCGATACCCCCCTTTACGTGGCGCGCACCCGCATTCCCTGGCTTCTCATCAATATGGGGACGGCGTTTCTGGCCTCGGGCGTCATCGCGCTGTTCGATGGGACCATTGCCACCATGGTCGCCCTTGCGATCTTGATGCCAGTGGTCACCGCCCTTGGCGGCAATGCCGGCATTCAGGCAATGACGGTGACGGTCCGCGCTATCTCCCAACGGCAGATCACCAAGCGCAACCTTGTGCGGGTGATCGGGCGCGAATTGCTGGTTGCCCTCGTCAATGGCTCCGTCATTGCCGTGTGCGTGGGGATTGTTGCCGCGAGCTGGTTCTTCAACATCGAGCTTGGCGGGGTCATTGCCGCCGCCATACTCTTCAACATTGTCTGCGCAGGGTTCTTCGGCGTCACCCTGCCGGTTCTTCTGGACAAACTTGGCGCTGACCCCGCGGTTGCCTCATCGGTGTTCTTGACCACCATCACCGACGTTTTCGGCTTCTTCGCCTTCCTCGCCCTTGCCGCCTGGTGGTTCGGGCTCGGATAGCGGCGGGCGGCACCCTTTACCACCCGCGCCATGGTCCGCCGTCAGGCAGGGGGCATCTCGGCAGGCTCGATGAACCCTGCAACGGCACCGCCAGGCTCGCTGACCATGGCAATGGTGCCAACGCCAGGCACGTTGAACGGCTCGCGCAAGATGGTGCCGCCTGTGTCCTTGGACGCCTTCACCGCCTCGTTGATGTCGGTAACGGCAATGTAGGTCATCCAGTGGGGCGGCAC
>JBCDCF010000205.1:0-6455 GCA_039182345.1 Pseudomonadota bacterium | reverse complement strand
TCGACCTTTTGATCGGCCATGCGCCGCGGCCTTTGGCGGCCGTGCTCGATGTGGCGGCCGTGATTGCCGTTGCCGGACTTGCGCTCACATTCGCCGTCCACGCCTGGGGGGTGGTGGCGCACAGTGCCACCCTTGGCGCGCGATCCAACACCACGCTGGCGGTGCCTTTGGTCATCCCCCAGAGCGCGTGGGCGGCAGGGCTCAGCCTGTTTGCGCTGACGGCCACAGTCCTTGCGCTGCGCCTTTTCATCCTGTTGCTGCGCGGCCGGTTCGATGCCGTTGCAGCGCGCGCGGGCATTCCCCACGGTGTCCCGCGCGAGGCCTCCGGAGCGGACGATGCCGCACGATGATTGCCGTTGCACTCGGCGTCCTCATCGGCCTCGTCCTCCTGGGGCTGCCTGTGGCGGTGGCGCTGTTCGGCCTCGCCGCCATCCTCAACGAGCTTTACGCCTTCTTCCCCCTCCTTCCCGCCTTGGGGGAGGTGTTGTGGTCCGCCTCGACGGAGTTCGTCCTCGTCGCCGTCCCGCTCTTCATTCTGATGGGCGAACTTCTCCTGCGCTCAGGCATCGCGAAGGAGATGTACGAAGGGATCGACAACTGGACCCACCGCGTCCCCGGCGGGTTGATGCACACCAACATTGCCTCGAGCGCCTTGTTTTCGGCGACCTCGGGCTCTTCCGTCGCAACGGCGGCGACCATCGGCACCATCGCCGTGCCGCACATGACGCGTGGGCGCTACCCGCCGCCGCTTTATCTGGGGTCCATCGCCGCCGGCGGCACGCTCGGCATCCTCATCCCGCCGAGCATCAACATGATCCTCTTCGGGGTGTTGGCGGAAGTGTCGGTGGCGGAGCTTTATCTGGCTGCCATCATCCCCGGCATCATGCTGGCAGTTCTGTTCTCCGTGATGATCGCCGTGGCCGTCATGGTGCGCGGCGGCGGGGAGGTGCGGGCGGCCGTTCCCTGGTCGGTGCGCCTTGCAGGGCTTTGGGGGCTTGCGGCCCCCATCGGGCTCTTCCTCGTCGTGGTGGGGACCATCTATGCAGGCTGGGCCACGCCGACGGAGGCGGCCTCCCTTGGCGTCCTCGCAGCGCTCGGGCTGACGGCAGCGCGCGGCAGGCTCTCCAAGGCCCTCCTTTACGGCGCGTTCGAGAACACCATGCGCACCACGGCGATGGTGATGCTCATCGTCCTTTGCGCCTTCTTCCTCAATTTCGTGATGGTGGGGGTGGGGCTGACCGGCGCTGTCACCCAGTCCATGCAGGCGCTGGAATTGTCGCCGACGGTGGTGATGCTTTTCATCATCGCGCTCTACCTCGTCATCGGCTGCTTCATGGAGACCTTGTCCTTGATGGTGGCGACGACGCCCGTCGTCGTCCCCGTTGTGGTGGCGCTCGGCTACGACCCCATCTGGTTCGGGGTCCTCTTCATGATCCTCATCGAAGCGGCGCTCATCACCCCGCCCATCGGCGTGAACCTTTTCGTCGTGCAATCGGTGCGCGGCGAGGGACCGATCCGCGACGTCATTGTCGGCGCGGTGCCGTTCCTGTGCGTCATGATTGTCATGATGCTGTTTTTGCTCGCCTTTCCCTCACTTGCCCTGTGGCTGCCAAGCCTCGTCGGCTCTTAAGCCTTGTGGGCGCTCAAGCCTGATCGGAGACTGCCATGACCCGCACCGCCCCCCTTGTCGGCCTTGCCGCCTCCATCGCCCTCATCACTGGGGCGGCGGCGGACGAGCTTCCCTCCACCGACATCAACGTCGTCGGCAATCTTGGGATCACCACACAGTCCAAGACGCTGGAGGCCCCGTTCTGGAACGAGACGGTGGGCGAGGCGACGGACGGGGCCCTCAAGGTCCGCTTCGCGCCGTGGAACGAGATGGGGCTGAAAGGGCCTGAAGTGTTCCGCCTCCTCTCCAACGGAGTCATGAACATTGCCACCGCACAGCTCGGCCATCACGCAGGGGATGCGGCCATCAACGACGCCACCGACCTTGCCGGCCTGTCGACCTCCATGGACGAGTTCGAGACCGTGACAAACGCCTTCCGCCCCGTCCTCGACGGGTTTTACCAGGATACGTTGGGGCTGAAGATCTTGTCGCTGCAGTCCTTCCAGAGCCAGGTGCTCTACTGCCGCGGCGACTTGGGGGGCCTTGACGATCTTGCCGGCAAGAAGGTGCGCACGTCAGGCGCGAGCCAGGCCGATTTCGTGGAGCATTTCGGCGCGACGGCGGTCAACATGTCCTTTGGCGAGGTGCAGCAGGGGCTGACCCAAGGGGTGATCGACTGCGCCATCACAGGCACCTTGGGCGGCTACACCGCAGGCTGGCATGAGCCTGCCGACAGCCTCTTCACCCTTCCCATCAACTT
Source organism: Pseudomonadota bacterium (assembly GCA_039182345.1). Lineage (GTDB taxonomy): Bacteria > Pseudomonadota > Alphaproteobacteria > Rhizobiales > Amorphaceae > Acuticoccus. The sequence continues at coordinate 4,086 of JBCDCF010000205.1, read as the reverse complement.
CGGCTCGGGCGCCACCGTGGCAAACCTTGCCTGGTGGAACGGCCTCGACCCTGCCGTCCAGACCTATCTGACGGAAGAGATCGCCAAGCTTGAAAGCGATATGTGGGCGCTCAACCGCGAAGAGGATGCCATGGGCATTGCCTGCAACACGTCAGGCCCCTGCCCCCTTGGCGAGCCTGCCGGCCTCACCCGTGTGGACCCCAGCGACGCTGACGTTGAAAAGCGCCGCGAGGCCATGCAGGCCGCCGTCCTTCCCAAATGGGCCGAGCGGTGCGGGGACGATTGTGTGGCCAAGTTCAACGAGACCGTCGGCCCCATCACCGGCATGACGGTGAACTGACACCGATGGCCGACAAAGGGCGTGATGCCTTGGGGTGGCGGGCCAAGATCGGCATCGTCATCCCCTCCACCAACACCATCGTCCAGCCAGAGATGGAGGCCATGCGCCCAGAGGGCGTCACCAATCACATCTCGCGCATTCGCATTCCGAACGTTGCCATTGGCGACAATGCCGCCTTCGGTGAGTTGATCCGCCTCATCATGGAGGCCCAGGACGAGGCGGTGGAATCGGTGATGTCGTGCGAGCCCGACCACGTCATCCTCGGGATTTCCGCCGAAACCTTTTGGGACGGCGCGAACCATTCAGAGACGCTGAGGCGCGACCTTGAGGCGAAGACGGGCCTTGCCGTCACCCTTGCCTCCGATGCCATCGATGCGGCGCTGAAGCGTTCGGGCGCCAAGCGGATCGGGATCGTGACCCCCTACCAGGCCATCGGCGGGGACAAGGTGCGCCAGTTCTTCGGTGAGATCGGCTATGAGGTGGCTGAGGTGGTGTGCCTTGCCTGCTCCTCCCCCGTTGCCACAGCCCACGTGACGGAGGAGACCATGCGCGCCTCGGTGGACACATTGATGCGCGATGAGCCCGACGCCATCGTCCAGATCGGCACCAACCTTCCGTTCTCCCACCTTGCGGGGCGGCTTGAGGTGGGGCGGCCTGTGGTGGCGGCCAACACGGCGCTTTATGCCCATGCGCTCAACGCCCTTTCAATCGGCGATCCTGTGTACGGTTTCGGGCCTCTCCTCAGTGCGCGCTGAGGCGGCAACGGTGGGGGCAGGGGCGCTCCTCTCACAGCTGTCGGCGGCAGCAAGCCCTTCGGCCGGCGAAAGCTTTGAGGACGTTTTGCGCCCCCTCACCCGTGCCGCCTTCGACTGCCTTGGCGACCCCGAGGCTGGCGCAAAACCGGGCGCCCTGAAGGAGGGCGAAAGGGATTACAGGGTCGCAGGCATCTTCGTCATCACCCCTGACAGGCGCTACAACATGCTTGTGGCGTCCCAAGGCTTTCCCCCTGAGCAAAGGCGCCTTGCCATCCCCGTTGCGTGGAACCATCCGGGCCATGTGGTGGAAACCGAAGCGCCGCTGATCCTTGAAAACACCGACGATCACGCCGAGTTTCGCCAGTTTTTGCGCACCAGCCGCATGGGGTCATCCCTCTACCACCCGATCCGCTCCGACGGTGTGATGGTGGCGCAGATCGTCGCCGCAGCGCAGGCCCGCAACACCTACACACGGGCTGATTTGGACAGCCTTGCGGCCATCGCCGGGATTGCCGGGCTGATCTGGAGCCTTCGCGGCGGCAATGCCTTCGTCGCGGAGGACTATCCGGCCCCCGACATCTGGCGCGCGGAGGAAAAGGCGCTGTGACGATCACCCTGTCCGCCGACAATCCTGCCCTTCGCCTTGCAAAGCACGCCGCCAGCACGCGCTTTGAAAACCTCCCCGAGCCTGCCGTCGCTGCAACGGCGACCTTCCTGGTCGACACGTTGGGCGTTGCGGCCGCAGGCTCGCGCGGGGCAGGCCTTGCGGCGTTGGCTGAGATGGTGGCCGGCTGGGGCGCGCCCGCCCCCTCCCGCGGCGCCCGCGTCTGGGTGGGCGGCATGCACCTTCCCGCAGGAAGCGCTGCGCTTTTGAACGCCTACCAGATCCACTGCATGGAGTTCGACTGCGTTCTGGAAGAAGCCGTCGTGCACCCGATGGCGACCATCCTCTCAGCACTCCTTGCCCACTGCGAGGAGCGGCGCGCCGCGGGCGATCCCGTCAACGGCAAGGACTTCGTGGCAGCCCTTAATGTGGGGGTGGATACCGCCGCCATGCTGGGGCGCGCAGGCACCGGCCCCATCCGCTTTTTCCGCCCTGCAACCTGCGGCGGGTTTGGCGCGGCGGCAGCGCTCGCGAATGTTTGCCGGCTGGATGAAGAGGGGGCGCTCAACGCGCTCGGCGCCCAGTACGGGCAGACCTCAGGCACCCTGCAGCCCCATGCGGAAGGCTCCCCCCTCCTGGGCCTTCAGGTGGGCTTCAACGCGCGTGCGGCCCTTTGCGCCCTGGACCTTGCGCGTGCAGGGATCCGCGGCCCCCATGATGTGGTGACGGGCCCTTACGGCTATCTGCGGCTGATGGAGGACGACCAGTTCTCCCTCGCCCCGTTCGAGGACCTTGGCACAGTCCCTCAGATGACGCGGATGAGCCACAAGCCCCACCCCTCTGGCCGCCTCACCCACGGCGTCGTCCATGCCTTGCGCATTGCCCGTGACGAGCGGGGCATTGCCGCTGAGGACATTGAACGGGTGTGCGCGCGGGTGCCGCCTTTGGTCTACCGCCTTGTGGGCCGGCCGGATGTGGCCACGCCAGAGCCCAACTACGCCAAGCTTTGCCTGCGCTTTGTGGCAGGGGCGATGATGGCCAACGGTCAGGTGGACCTTGAGACCTTCGCCTCTCCCGCCGCCCTCAAGGACGATGCCACACACCGCTATGCCGGGCTGGTGGATGTCGAGCTTGACGACAATCCCGACCCCAACGCCCTCGATCCGCAGCACTTCACCCTGACGCTAAAGGATGGGCGGGTGGAGGAGATCCATCTGCCTTGCATGTTCGGCCACCCCGACGCGCCCCTCAGTGCACAAGACAACGAGGACAAGTTTCGCCTGTGCATGGCGGCGAGTGCCGTGCCGTTCACCGAGACGGCCGTTGAGAGCGTCCTCGCCCTTGCCGGCGACCCCGCTGCCCTCACCGATGCCGCCGTCCTTGTGGACGCGTTGACGCCGGGCCGCGAAAATTTGTCCGGACAAATCCGTTGACACCGTTTGCCGCGCGAGCCATGTCGATCCTTAACGATGGAAGGAAGGCGCGCCATGGCGGGTGAGAGCGCAATCGCCCCGCGCCAAGGGGCCACCGGCCCAGCCCAAACGGCCAGTAGCCAAACCCAAACGGTCGTCGATCGGGTAAGCATTGCCGAGCGTGCGGCGGACGTGCGCTCCTTCCTGTTCGTTCCAGGCACGCGGCCGGACCGGTTCGACAAGGCGCTCCAAAGCGGCGCCGACATGGTGTGCGTGGACCTTGAGGACGCTGTCGCCCCACCCTTGAAGGAGGGCGCACGGGCCGGCGGCGTTGCCTACCTCAGTGGCCATGAGAGCGGCCCGCTGCGCGCCCTTCGCATCAACCCTTTGTCAACCCCTGAGGGGATGGCCGACCTCCTCGCCGTCGCCAAATCCGACCCCAACGGCATCCTCGTGTTGCCCAAGGTGGACAGCGCGGTGGAGGTGCGCCTTGCCGCCTCCGTCCTTGCCCACGCTGGCACCTCCCTTCCCCTTGCAGCGCTGGTGGAAAGCGCGGAAGGGCTGGCCAACGTCCACGCCATCGCGGCCGAGCCCTCGCTGGTGATGGTGATCTTCGGTGCGGTGGACCTTGCCGCAGAGCTTGGGGCCGAGCTTTCTGAGACGCCCATGCTGTTTGCCCGCTCGCAGGTGGTGCACGCGGCGCGCCGGGCGGGGGTCAGCGCCATCGACGTGCCGTCCCTCAACTTTCGCGATCTGGACGCTGTGGGCATCGAGGCCGCTGCAGCGCGGGCGCTGGGGTTCACAGGCAAAGCGATGATCCACCCCACCAACGTTGCGCCCATCCACGCCGCGTTCACGCCCAGCGACGACGAGGTCGCCCGCGCCCGCACCATTGTCGCTGCCTATCGCGACAGCCCCACGGGCCTTGCCGTTGTGGATGGAAAACTGGTGGAAGCCCCTGTGGTGAAGGCGGCC
>JBCDCF010000204.1:0-6463 GCA_039182345.1 Pseudomonadota bacterium | reverse complement strand
GCACGAGGCCTTCTGTCTAGGTTGGGAGGGGCGTGCGTGTCGCCCCACAATGAAAAAGGCTGAGATGACACGTGTCATCTCAGCCTTTTTCATTGTGGGGCGACACGCACGCCCCTCCCAACCTAGACAGAAGGCCTCGTGCGTTGCGCCAGGGCGATCCCCGTCAGGATCAAGACCCAGCCGATGGCGTGATAAAGGCCGATGACTTCGCCCAGAAAAAGCACCGCCGCCAACGACCCGAAGACGGGAATGAGGTGAAAGAAGATCCCCGCCCGTGTGGAGCCGATCAACGCCACACCGCGGTTGAAGCATAAAAATGCCAGGATCGCCGCGAACACCGACACATAAAGGACCGACACCAACGTGGTGAGGTCCCAAGGCACTTTTGCCCCCAAGGCCGCCTCGCCAATGGTGAATGGCCACAGCGCCAACTGGCCCAAGAAGATGGTGGTGATCAGGAAGGACAGGGGGTGGATGGACGGGCGGGCGCGCAAAATCACCGTGTAGCCCGCATAGGCAAGCTGCGCGCCGAGGATCCAAAGGTCGCCGGGGGTGAAGTGAAAGCCTGCAAGCACCTCAAGGCTTCCGCGCGAGATCACCACGAGCGCACCGACGGAGGAGACAATCAGCCCCACCCCCTGCCCCACAGTCAGACGATCCCTGTAAATCAGAAATCCCAGTAGCGCGATCACCACAGGAAACAGCGAGGACAAGATTGTGGCGTTGATGGCCGTGGTGCTTTGCACGCCCACATAGACGAGCGTGTTGTAGATGGTCATCCCCAAGATGCCGAGGAGGGTCAGGATCTTCCAATGGCGCCTGATGGTGGGCCAGTCCTCGGCCACCTTGCGCCAGGCGAAGGGGATCAACAGCAAAAACGCCAGCGTCCAGCGCATTTGCGCCAAAGCCATAGGTGGGATGTGCTCCGACACCGCGCGCGCCAGGACGATGTTGCCCGACCAGAACACCATCGTCAGCGTCAACAAGACGTAAGGCTGGTCGTTCAGTGCACCGAAGGCGCCGCGGGAGGGTGCCGTGCCGCCCTCCTCGATGTTGTTTGCCATGGCGCCTCGCGATTGGTGCGTGCCTGACGCGATGGCATGAGACAGGCACAATCACAACCGCCACACGCGGGAGGTGGCCATGCCGCTGTTGCACAACCGGCCGGCGCGCGATAGCACCCAATTCGTCAGCAGACCCGCGCCATGGCCCGCACCAAGGACCATGGCGCCGCGTGCCGTGCGGTCTGCGCCACTCCCTTCGGCGGGTTGGCGGGCGCCGGCGCCGTTCAGACCGCAGCAAACCGCAGTAGCAGGAAAACGCACATGGGAAGCGTCGTTGTCGTCGGCTCGCAGTGGGGCGACGAAGGCAAAGGCAAGATCGTCGACTGGCTGAGCGAGCGGGCCGAGGTGATCGTGCGCTTCCAAGGCGGTCACAATGCCGGCCACACCCTTTTGATCGACGGCAAGACCTACAAGCTCAGCCTCTTGCCCTCAGGGGTGGTGCGGCCAGGCAAGCTCTCCGTCATCGGCAACGGCGTGGTTCTGGACCCCGTTGCGCTGATGAAGGAGATCGAGACCCTGCGCGGCCAGGGCGTCGAAATCACGCCGCAATCCTTGAGAGTGGCGCAAACGGTGCCTTTGATCCTGTCCGTCCACCGCGAGCTTGACCAGTTGCGCGAGGCGGCAAGCGGGGCCGGCGCCATCGGCACCACAGGCCGCGGCATTGGCCCGGCGTATGAGGATAAGGTGGGCCGCCGCGCCATCAGGCTGTGCGATGTGAAGGATGTCTCGCTCCTCAGCGCACGCATCGACAGGCTCCTTGCCCACCACAATGCGTTGCGCCTTGGACTTGGTGCTGCGCCCGTCTCAACGGAGACCATTACGGCCGAACTCGTGGCTGCCCGCGCCGTCCTTGAGTTTGCCGACCCCGTCTGGCGCACCCTTCGCAAGGCCCGCCGCGAGGGCCGAAACATCCTGTTTGAAGGCGCGCAGGGGACGATGCTCGACGTCGACCACGGCACCTATCCTTACGTGACCTCCTCCAACGTGGTGGCGGGGCAAGCTGCCGCAGGCACCGGGATCGGTCCGTCTTCACTTGACAGGACGCTCGGAATTACAAAGGCTTATACGACACGCGTCGGCAATGGTCCGTTCCCCACCGAACAGGACAATTCTGTCGGCGATTTGCTGGGCGAGCGTGGGGCCGAATTCGGCACCGTGACTGGCCGAAAACGTCGTTGTGGTTGGTTCGATGCGGTGATGGTCCGTCAGGCGGTGGAGGCCGGTGGGATCGATGGCCTCGCCCTCACCAAGCTCGACGTTTTGGACGGATTGGACACACTGAAGATCTGCGTGGCCTATCGATTGGATGGCGAAGAGATCGACTATTTCCCTGCCGATGCGGCAAGCCAGGCCAAGGTCGAGCCGGTTTATGAGACCATCGACGGCTGGCAGCAGTCCACGCGCGGGGCGCGGACCTGGGGTGCGCTGCCGGCAGAGGCGGTCAAATACGTCCGCCACGTTGAGGAATTGGTCGGCGCGCCGGTCGCCATGCTGTCGACGAGCCCGGATCGAATCGATACAATACTTGTTGACGACCCTTTTCGGCTTTAAGTCGGTGCTGAGGGGCAGAAAGGGCGTGTGGTCGAAATGACCGACTTTTACTCCGTGCTGCAGCGGGCCGTTGCGTCGCTGCCCGACGGAAGCGGGCCGCAGCGTCGTGCCGTCTATGACAAGGCGCGCAAGGCGCTGTTGAAGCAGCTGCAGAGTTTTGACCCTCCCTTGCCGTCGTCGGATGTGACAGCCCAGAGGCTGGCGCTGGAAGACGCGATCCGCAAAATCGAAAACGAGATTGCGCGGCAAATCCGCACCCGCCGTGCCGTTCAGGGCGCGATGCCTGGCGCCAATGCAGGCGCAACGGCTGCCGCAGGCGCGGGCCGTCGCGCAGCCCCCCAGGAGCCGCGCGAGACCGATGCCGAGCGCGAGGCCCGTCGGCGCGAGGAAGCCGCCCGCGCCCGCGAGCAGCAGGCCGAGATGCTTGAGGATGCGGTCTCCCGCGCCACGTTCGCGCCTGAGCCAGAGCCCCTTGAGACACCGCCCGTCCCGGTGCGTCGCGGCGCCGCGCCCGATCCCGCCCACGACGGCTACGAGGACGAACTCACCGACGTCGACTTTGAGGAAGACGCGTTCGATGAGCCCGAACCCCGCGCACGGCGCAGGCGCGGCCGTCGCGAGGAGCCGGCCTTTGCCGCCGAAGAATACGCCGAGGAGGTCCCTTACGAAGACGAGGACCTTGCCTACGACCATGACGAGATGCTGGAGCCTGCCGAAGAGCCGGTCTCCCGCGCGTCCGAAAAACGGCGCAAGAAGGAAGAAGCCAAGCGGCTGAAGGCCGAGCGCCGCTCACGCAAGACCTCACGGACGGCAAGCCGCGCCCAGACCGTCGGTGGTGAAGAGCCGCGCAAACGCTCCGTGGTTGCACGGGCAGCGCTCCCCTTGGTGGTGCTGGTGCTCCTAATCGGCGCGTCCTACGCCGCCTACACCCAAAGGGCTGAGCTGTTGTCCGTCCTCAACGGATTGCAGGGCGGTGATGAGCCAGGGGGCACGCGCCCGCCCATCGCATCCACGCCGACGGTGACGAAGAACGACGATCGTCTTCCCACTAACGGCGAAGAGGGCCGCACGGTGGATGGGGAAGAAACCCGCGCCGTCACCACCACACCCATCCGCATTGGCCCGAACGGCACAACGCGCGCGCCCGCGCAGGATCAGCCCGCCGCAGCGCAAGCCGAGACGCCAGCGCCAGAGGCCCGCACGGTGGGCACGGAGGTGAGCCCCTTCACCACCGATCCGACGACAACGCCCGCGGAAGACCAGGTGGCGGCCGTCGACCAACAGGCGGCCCCTACTGAGACGCCGCCAGCGGCCGAAACGGCGGCACCCAGCGCCCCCATCGCCGACTTCACCCCCAACGACCGTCAGCAGGCCGTCCTTTACGAGGAAGCTGCGCAGGCGGGCGAACAGGGCTCTGCCGTCCCAGGCAGCGTCCAATGGTCCATGGTGCGCCAGTCCATCGGCGGCGGCGACCCTGAACCCGTGGTGCGCGCCACCACAGAGATCGCCGACCGCAACATGACCGCCAACATCACGATCCGCGAAAATCGCGATGGTGCGCTGCCGGCAAGCCACCTGATCGAGATCGAGTTTCAGATGACCGACGCCTTTGAGGGCGGCGGGGTGAAGAACGTGCCAGGCATCATTATGAAGGAGACAGAGCAGTCTCGCGGTGAGCCTTTGCGCGGCGCGGCGGCCCGGGTCTCCTCAGGCCTGTTCTGGATTGCCTTGTCGGAGGACGAGGCGGACAAGGATCTGAACCTGCGTCTCCTGCGCGAACGCAACTGGATCGACATCCCGATCCTTTACGAATCGGGTCGCAGAGCCATCCTGACCCTGCAAAAGGGCAACGACGGCCTCCAGTCCGTCAACGCCGCCATCCAGGCCTGGAGCCCAGGCTAGGCGATGGTGCGCCACCGCCTTTACCAAGCGGACAGACACCAGGGTGACCAGACGGGGGCGTCTGGCCTCCATCAGCGCGTATCTGCCCCCTTCGCCACCCGCTGAGCGCGCGGCCATCCCTTTGGACGCGCGTGCGCACTCCCCCAACCGTTTGACGTGCGAGCCCACTGCCGCATCGCACCATGCGCGCTAGCCATGGGGCCGAGCGGATGGTTGTTGCAGCGCACCGTGGCACGCACACTCGGTGTTGTTGGGGTGGTGGCCCTGTGGTGGGGCGCAACGGCCCTGTTCCAGCCGCCCAGCTACGTGTTCCCCTCCCCTGTGGCGGTGGCGGGCGCGTTCGTCGACCAGTGGGCAAGCCTCCTTCACCACACCGCTGTGACCGCGACGGAGATCGTTCTTGGCCTACTCGTGGGCACGGCGGCCGGCGTCACGACGGCCCTTGCCATTGCCGCAACGCCTTTGATGCGGCGCTTCGTCCTGCCCGTGGTGGTGGTGACGCAGACCCTGCCGGTGTTTGCCATCGCCCCCCTCCTCGTGGTCTGGCTCGGCTATGGGATGACGTCGAAGATCGTGATGGCGGCGCTGATCATCTACTTTCCCATCGCAACGGCTTACGCGGAGGCCATGTCCCGCGCCGACAAACAGCTGGTGGACCTTGCCAAGCTCCATGGCGCTGGCCCTTTTCACATCTTGTTCGTGATTCGCGCGCCCTCTGGTCTGCCCGGCCTTGTGGCAGGGCTGAAGGTGGCGGCGACCGTTGCTCCCATCGGCGCGGTCGTCGGCGAATGGGTGGGCGCATCGGCGGGTCTTGGCTACCTGATGCTCCACGCCAATGCCCGCCTTCAGACCGACACGCTGTTTGCGGCGCTGGCGTTGCTGGCCGCCCTTGCCCTCATCATCAGAGCGCTCGTGGAAGCGCTTGCCACCCGCATCGCCCCCTGGCAGCCGCAGGTCTGATGCGCGCTGCGACGGTGCCACGCACTGCAAACGCCCACTAGGGTGTGGACCCATTAATGGCACGCTGGCCGCACGGGCGGTCAACCAATCGCACGGCCGCAGCGGCGGCCCAACCAAGGTGGAGGATCCATGGGTAGGCTCTTGTTGGCGGCGGCGCTCGCTCTGTCCCTGGCGCCGTCGGCCATGGCGGCCGACAAGGTGACGGTGCTGCTGGACTGGTTCATCAACCCGGACCACGCGCCCCTCATCATTGCCGAAGCGCGCGGCGAATTTGCCTCCCGCGACCTTGAGGTGGAGATCATCGCCCCCGCCGACCCGTCCGCACCGCCACGCCTTGTGGCCGCCGGCAGGGGCGACATAGCCATCACCTACCAGCCCAACCTTTACCTTCAGGCCAATGAAGGCCTTCCAGTGGCCCGCTTCGGCACGTTGGTGAAAAGCCCCCTCAACAGCCTCGTTGCGCTGAAGGATGGGCCCGTCACCACCCTTGCCGATCTGAAAGGCAAGACCGTCGGCTACTCCGTCGGCGGGTTCGAGGATGCCGTGCTCGGCCGCATGCTGGACACCGTTGGCCTGTCGCTTGACGACGTGACGTTGGTGAACGTCAACTTCGCGCTCACACCGGCCCTGTTGTCAGGCCGGGTGGATGCTGTGATCGGCGCCTTCCGCAATTTCGAGCTGACGCAGATTGCCCTTGAGGGCCGCGAAGGCCGCGCCTTCTTCCCAGAAGAGCACGGCGTCCCCTCCTACGAGGAGCTGATCTATATTGCCCGGGCCGACAGGATGGATGATGCCATGCTGCCTCGCTTCCTGGATGCCATCGAAGCGGCAACGGTCTGGCAGGCTGAAAACTCGAAAGAGGCCGAGGCCTTGTTCTTTGAAGCGCACCCCGACATTGACAACGCCCTCAACCGCCAGGCCTTTCTGGACACGCTGCCGACGTTTCCCATGGACCCGCGGCCGCTCAACACCGAAGGCTATGAGCG
>JBCDCF010000203.1:0-6484 GCA_039182345.1 Pseudomonadota bacterium | reverse complement strand
CTTTGCCACCGACCTTGAGGCACGGCTGCGCAATAGGGGGATCGAACGGCTGATCCTCACAGGCGTCACCACACAGTGCTGCGTCCACTCCACCTTGCGTGAAGCCGTGGACCGCGGCTTTGCCTGCATCCTCCGTGGCGCATCCATCGGCAACCGTCAGGCAGGCAAAGCCGCGGTCCACGGCTTCACGCAAGGTGGAGTGGACGCAACACTGTGTGGTGACGCCTGTGAGGATCAGCCGTTCGATCCCCCTATTGCGCAGCCGTGCCTCAAGGTCGGTGGCAAAGAAGGCGCCGAAGCCTGGCTTGTCCACCTCCCACTCGCCCTGTTGCGGGGCGAGCGCATCGATGATGGCGTTGCCCGCCTCGCCCCGGACGAAGTGGCGGCCGAGGGGGCCCGTGTCGCCGATGGCAATGCCTGACGCACTGTATTGTTCGCGCTTCAGGGCCGTGAGGTCGCTGAGGCCGGGCTCATGGCCCTCGCGGGTGTGGATGACGGTGAGGCCGCACCCCCGCGCCGCGTCAAGCACGGCTTTGACGGCAGGCACGATGGCGGCAAGGCGGGAGACGTCCACCCCGGCCAGAGCGCTGGCCCCTTCAGGGTCCAAGAAGTCCCTTTGCATGTCGATCACCATCAGGGCCGTCGTCTGTGGCGCAAACGGAAAGTCTCTGTCGTGACGGCAGGCGATGGCGGGCATCGAAACGCTCCGGAAAAGGGTGGGGAACGGCCCAGCGTATGGCGGGCTGCGCCTGTGCCGCAAGCCTGGCAAGGGGCATGGCAACGCCGCCTGCTGGTGGAGCCCGACGACACGAAAGACGCCGCGACGTTCGTCGTTTGGCTGCAGGCAGGCTCCCACTATGCGGACCTTCGCATACCGCCAGATCGCCCAGTGATGACCGCTAAGGGCTTTGCCCAACTCGACCGGAATGCGCGCGCCTTCTTGGGGCGCCAGGAAGGATTTGCCGGCCGCCTGCACTGGCGTGGGAGCCGCGCGCGGTGGGAACGGCGGATCGACTTTTCGCCCCTTGCCGGCCCGCCTGATGAAGGCCGTCTCACCCGCAGCGGCACGCGGCTGATCGAGCACGGCGTTCACCGCGCCTATCGCGAAGACTGGTGGCTGATGGGGATGACCGGCCCGTCAATGGTGCTGGTGGACACACCGCGCCACATGCTCCTGCGCGTCGGCCACCATTTCATCTTCGTGGACGATCGACGGCCGCAAGCGCCCCAAAAGGGCGCGCTACCGGACGCTGCCGCCACCGCCGATGGCCAGGCCTGCGCGGCGCTGCTCGATTGCGAGATTTCCTATGGGCACGTGGACGCTGGGCAGTTTCGCATCCTGCGCTCCACACTGCCGTGGCGAGAAGGGACGTGGCTTTCGCAACGGTTTCCTTCAGCCCGCCGCCGCGCTAGGGTGCGGTCAAGCTAGCGGCTAGGGTTCCGGTGGCGGCGCGCTCAAGAGCCAGCGCTCCCGCCATGTCTGGACCGAGAGCCGCCGCCCTTCACCATCCAAGAAGGGTACACGGCGGGATAAAAGCCCGGGAGGCCTGTTGATGTGCAAAGACGCATCGGTGGCCCCCTGTCGCCGTGCGTCTTCCGCGCAAGCCGTGGAAGGACGAGGATGACCCAAGCTTTTTCCGATGAGACCATCGCCGCCGCCAAAGCGCGCTATCAACGCTTGAAAGCGTCCGGCCAGGATGCGGCAGCCTTCGACACGCGCGTTGCCAACACGCCCGCAACCCCAAAGGACGTGTCGGGCCGCACCCGCCTGACGGAGACCGTGCCGGGGGGTTGGTACTGGCATGGCGTCCTTGCCAAGGGCGAGGTCCTGCGTGTGTCGAGCGCGGCCCCGGCCAGCGGTGTCGCCCTCTTGTTGTGGAACGCCCACGACACCAGCGAGCGGGTGAACCCCGCCGACACCGTGAAAATCCAGTGGACGGCCCATGTGGGCAAAGGGCGCGTCCTCCTGTCCGATATGGGGCGCGCCATCGCGTCCATCCTCAGCGCGCCCGCGGGCACGTTGGACTGTGTGTGTGGCGCCTCGACCCCTTGGTCGAACCGCCAGAAGTACGGCGAAGACGGGCACTTCAACGCCCATGACCATTTCATCAAGGCGGCGTCCAAGCACGGTCTCGGCAAGCGCGATGTGGGGCCTTGCGTCCACTTGTTCTCGCCCCTTCGCACCGATGGCGAGGGTGGTCTTCACTGGGACGACGGGGCGGCCGGCGGCGGCCATGTGGACCTTCGCGCCGAGATGACGGTGATCGCAGCCCTTGCCAACTGCCCGCACCCTTTGTCGCCTGGCGCCAGCTATGCACCTCAGCCCATCACGGTGGAGATCTGGCAGGGCGATCCCCCCGCCGACGACGACCTGTGCCGCACAGGGACGGACGAAGCCCGCCGCGCCTTCATCAACACCGCCGCGTGGGTGCAGCCATGACCGTCTCCGCCCTCAACCCTGCCGACGCGGCACAGCGCCACGCGGTCGCCGCCACCGCTGGCTGGTCGGGCCTTGTGCGGGCCGGTCAGAACATCCGCATTGTCGATCTTGAAGGCCAACAGGCGGTGGACACCTTGTTTTATAGCGCCGCCGACACCGCTGAGCGCTACAGCGCCCAAGACACGGTGCAGCGGGCGCGCAATGCCTATGTGGGCGCCGGCACGGTCCTCATTTCCAACGACGGCAACGAGATGCTGACGGTCACCGCGGACACCGTCGGCCGTCACGACACGTCGGCAGGGGCCTGCTCGGTGGAATCCAACACCGTGCGTTTTGGCCATGAAACGCGCCACCTTCACGCCTGCCGCGAGAACTTCGTGGTGGAGGCGGCCCGCTGGGGCATGACCAAGCGCGACATCGTCTCCAACATCAACTTCTTCATGAACGTACCCATCGAGCCTGACGGCCGCCTTGCCATTGTCGACGGCCTGTCGGAGCCCGGAAACTTCGTGGAACTCGTGGCCCACATGGACGTGATTTGCCTCATCTCCAACTGTCCGCAGATCAACAATCCCTGCAATGGCTTCAACCCCACACCCATCGACGTCCTGATCTGGGACGCGCCGTGATCGAAACCATCCTTATTGCCAATCGCGGTGAGATCGCCTGCAGGATCATCGCGACGCTGAGACGGATGGGCCGGCGGGCGGTCGCGGTCTACTCCGAGGCTGACCGCCACGCCGCCCACACGCTGATGGCCGATGAGGCCGTTGTCATCGGCAAAGCGCCTGCTGCCGACAGCTATCTCAACATCGACCGTCTTGTTGAGGCGTGCCGTGCGTCAGGGGCAACGGCGGTCCACCCCGGCTACGGCTTCTTGTCGGAAAGCGCAGACTTTGCCGAGGCGTTGGCGGCGGAAGGAATTGTCTTCATCGGCCCGTCGGCGGACCACATTCGCCTGTTCGGCCGCAAGCATGCCGCGCGGGAGGCGGCTGTGGCCGCGGGCGTGCCGCTCCTTCCTGGCACAGGACTGTTGTCCAGCCTTGAGGAGGCACAGGACGCAGCACCCACCGTGGGCTTTCCCCTGATGGTGAAGGCCACCGCGGGGGGCGGAGGCATCGGCCTTGCTCATTGCGCGCGGGCCGAAGACCTTGCCGATTGCGTCACCCGCGTGACCCGCCTCGGGGCGGCGAACTTTGCCGACGGTGCGTTCTTTCTGGAAGCCTTCGTGGAAACGGCCCGCCACGTGGAGGTGCAGATTTTCGGCGACGGCAAGGGCCGCGTCATGGCCCTTGGAGAGCGCGACTGCTCCCTCCAAAGGCGCAACCAAAAGGTCATCGAAGAAACGCCGGCGCCGAACCTTCCTGACGCCACACGCGCTCAGATGATGGATGCTGCCGTACGCCTCGGCCAGTCGGTGGACTATGCCTCTGCCGGCACCGTGGAGTTCGTCTACGACGAGGCCAAGGACCGGTTCGCCTTCCTTGAGGTCAACACGCGCCTTCAGGTGGAGCACCCCGTCACCGAGGCGGTCACAGGGATCGACCTTGTGGAGTGGATGGTGCGTCAGGCCGAAGGCAGCCTCGACCTTCAGACGGCCGTGATCGACCCTGCCGGCGCCGCCATCGAGGCGCGCATCTATGCCGAAGACCCTGCCCGCGCCTTCCGCCCGTCGGCAGGGCGCATCACCCATGTCAGCGTTCCTGATGGGGTGCGTGTGGACACCTTCGTCAGCGCCGGGAGCGACGTGCCGGCCCACTACGACCCACTCCTTGCCAAGGTGATTGTGCGCGGCGACAACCGGGCCGAAGCGGTGGCGGCCCTCAACGACGCGCTTTCGCGGACAAAGGTCGGCGGGATTGCCACCAATCTTGACTATCTCGCCCAGATCGCCGCCTCGCCCCTGTTTGGTGAGGGAAGGGTTTCCACACGCGCGCTCGACACATTTGCCTATCGGCCGCGAACGGTGGAGGTGCTGTCGCCAGGCGCCCAGTCCACCCTGCAGGACTGGCCGGGGCGGACCGGCTATTGGCATGTGGGGGTGCCACCGTCCGGGCCGATGGATGCGCTGTCCCACCGCCTGGCCAACCGCATCGTCGGCAACGCGGATGATGCTGCCGCGCTGGAAATGACGATGACAGGCGCGACGCTGCGCTTCTCCACAGCCGCCACCATCGCTCTGACGGGCGCCGATATGGGGGCGACCGTCGATGGTGCACCCGTTCCCCTCTACGCGCCCTTTGCCGTTGCCGAAGGGGCAACGTTGGCGATGGGCCCCATCAAGGGCCCTGGGATGCGGACCGTCCTTGCCGTGCGCGGCGGATTCGACTGTCCGTCCTACCTCGGCGCCAAGGCAACCTTCACCCTCGGCGGTTTCGGTGGCCATGCCGTGGGCGCACTAAAAACGGGCGATGTCGTTGCCATCGCCCCTATGAAGAACCTTCGGCCACCCACACCTGCACCTTTCGCAACGCCTTTGACGGACGCATGGACGCTACGGGTTCTTTACGGCCCCCACGGTGCGCCTGACTTTTTTACCGAAGAGGACATCGCAGCCCTGTTGTCCTCGGCCTACACGGTGGGGGTGAACTCGGCGCGCACGGGGGTGCGGCTGTCCGGCCCTAAGCCGACATTCGCAAGGGACGATGGGGGCGAGGCGGGCCTTCACCCCTCCAACATCCACGACAATGCCTATGCGGTGGGGGCGGTGGATTTCACCGGGGACATGCCCATCATCCTCGGGCCTGACGGGCCTAGCCTTGGCGGGTTCGTGTGCCCTTTCGTGGTGGCGAAGGCCGATCTTTGGATGGTGGGGCAACTGCGCCCCGGCGACCGTGTGCGTTTTGCCGCCATTACCCTTGCCGAGGCCGACGCTGCCGAGCGGGCGCAAGAGGCTTCGCTGGCCACGGGAGAGCCGCTCCAGACCCCGACGGTGGTGTCGCGGCGGTTGCCTGAGGAGAGCACCGTCAGACGCACCCGCGAGGATGGTGAGATCAAGGTGGTCTACCGCCGCACGGGGCAGGACAACCTGTTGGTGGAGTTCGGCGAAAACGTCCTCGACCTTGACCTAAGGGTGCGCGCCCACAGCCTGATGGAGCGTCTCACCGAGGCCGGTGTCGCCGGCATTGAGGAGATCACGCCAGGCATCCGCTCGCTCCAGGTGCGCTATGATGACGGTGTCATCACCGAAGGTCGCCTATTGGACCTTGTGGACGGTGTTGAGCGGGACCTGCCGGCGGTGGCCGATGTGGTGGTCCCCTCTCGCATCGTCTCGCTGCCCCTTGCGTTCGACGACAGCCAGACCCGCCTTGCCAGCGAGCGCTACCAGGCCAACGTGCGGCCGGACGCGCCTTGGTGCCCGTGGAACCTTGAGTTCATCCGTCGCATCAACGGGCTCGATGACATTGACGCGGTGCGCGACATCGTCTTTGCCGCGGACTACTGCGTCTATGGGCTTGGCGATGTTTATCTGGGCGCCCCCGTGGCAACGCCGCTCGACCCGCGCCACAGGCTTGTCACCACAAAGTACAACCCCGCCCGCACGTGGACGCCTGAGAACGCGGTGGGGATCGGCGGCGCGTATCTGTGCATCTACGGCATGGAGGGGCCTGGCGGCTATCAGTTCGTCGGGCGGACGGTGCAGGTGTGGAACACCCACCGCCAGACATCAGCGTTCCGCGACGGTGTGCCGTGGCTGCTGCGCTTTTTTGACCGTATCCGCTTCTTCCCCGTCAGCGAGCCGGATCTTTTGGAGATGCGCGCTGCCTTCCCCCACGGCCGCTACGAGGTGCAGATCGAAGACGGCGCCCTCTGCCTTGCCGAACACCACAAAAACCTTGAGGCGGCCGGCGATGAGATTGCCGCCTTCCGCGCCCGCCGCGAGGCTGCCTTCGCCCGCGAGCGTGCCGCCTGGCAGGAGGCCGGATTGACCCCGCCTGAGGAGGTGGCGGCCCCCGACGCGCCGCCGAAGGCCCATGACGGGGAGGGGCCCGTGGTTGTCGCCTCCCTTCCAGGCATTGTCTGGCGTGTGGAGGCTGCCCCCGG
>JBCDCF010000202.1:0-6524 GCA_039182345.1 Pseudomonadota bacterium | reverse complement strand
TCCAAGTTGGGTGGAGACAGCCCACCTCCCAGAAAATAACTCCCCGGTGGCAGCGCTCTCCTCCCTCGTGCCGGACACTGAGACACGCAGCCGCCCAGCGACGTTCGACCCCGCCGCCGCCTACCGCCATCTTGACGCCGCACTGTACGACAGGCGGCTTCGCCACGGGCGCATCGGCCTGGACCTTTCCTTCTGGCCTGCTGCCGACCTCATCCACCTGAAACGCGTCCTCGCTGACCTTAAAGTTTTGGACGGCTCACCCACGCTGGACGCGCTTGCCGCCGTCAAAACCGCGGAGGAAAGGGCCGCCCTTGATGCGGCAGGGCTGTTGGCCGAAGCCGGCGTCATCGCCGCCCTCGACGGCCTTTGCGAGGGCATGACACGGGACGACCTTGCAAGCGCCTGGCAAGCGGGCGTCACCGCTGCCGCCCTTCACAAAGGCACACAGGGCCTTGAGGCACGCTGGGAGTACATTGCCTTCGGCACAGACCCCTGGCGCCCGTCCGGCGGCTTGCAAGAGGGCGACATCGTCAAGTTCGATGTGGGGACGGTGGTGGACGGCCATTCCTCAGACAGTGCGCGGACCTTCGTGTTCGGCCAACCGAGCACCGTCCAGCAACAGGTCCATGATGCTTTGAGGCGCGGGTTTGACGCTGGTTTCACCGCCCTCACGCCGGGGACACCCTTGCGCGAGGTCCATGCGACGGTGACCGCTGCCATCCGCGAGGCCGGCCTTCCCTGGTACACCCGCGGCCACTTCGGCCATGGCGTGGGGATTGGCGTGTTTGGCGAAATTCCGCCCTTCATTGCCGCGGGCACTGAGACGGTTGCCGAGCCCGGCATGGCCCTCGCCTTCGAGACGCCGCTTTACGTGGACGGCCTCGGCGGCTTCATCATCGAAGATCAGGTGACCATCACCGATACGGGCGCCACCGCGTTGTGGTCCCTCCCCCACGACCTCGTCCAGATCCCCGCAGGCGGGTAAACGCGACCGCGACCGGTTTCTTCGGTGACAGAGGACGTGGAGGTTGCAGCCGACTATCCGGCGGGCTCTGAAGGCGCCCTCACCTCACCGAGCGCACTGAGATAGGCGCCGACATTCGTGGCCGCCGGCAGGGCACGCACCTCCTCCAACAAACGGGCGGTCAGGTGCGGGGCGACGGGATCGGTACAGGCGGCAAACTTTTCCTCAAGGTCGGCCTCCGACAGGGGCATCAGCGGTCCACCGCGATAGCGTTCGTCGGCCTTTGCATGCACCGTTCGCCCGCCCGAAAGGTGGAACACGGCGCGCGAGCGGATGCGGTCGAACCCCATGGCTTCGATCTCGGGGTCGAGGGTGACGGAGATCTTGCGCTGCATGGCTTGAAACTCATCGTCCGCCACCACCGCGTCGGCAAACTGCGCGATCCCAGCCTGGCGGAAGAGGACGAGCATGGAAATCAGCGCCGCCATGGAGAACTTCGCCTGAAGCCCGTTGGCGGCAACGGGATAGCGGATGGGGTTTAGGATGTTGGAGCCTGCGAAGAACTCAATCCCCTCCACCTCACCGGGCGTGATGTCGTTCTCGCGAACACAATCACGGATCATATCCATGGCCTGGTGGGTGAGGATGCCGGACGGGTAGGGTTTGATGGAGACCCCAGGGTCAAGGATGGACCAGGTGTTGCCGAACCCTTCGGCGGTCTTGTGCTCATCGAACCCGCCGGCAAGGACGGACGCAAACCCCCACCGACCATCAAGGGCATGGGGGTCGCCTGTGAAACCGCGCGCGGCAAGGAGTGCTGCGGTGACACCGTTTTCGGCCGCGCGCCCCACATGAAGGGGCTTAGACATGGTGCCAAAGCTGGCGCGAATGCCGCTTGCCATGGCGGCGGCAATACCAAGGGCGTTGGCGACCTCGTCCTCAGAAAGCCCTATAAGGACCGCCGCCGTCGCCGCAGCGCCAAAGGTGGCAACGGTGCCTGAGGAGTGGTGGCCACGCAGATAGTGCTCAGGCTTCAGCCACTCGGAAATCTTGCACGACACCTCGAACCCTGTGGCAAAGGCAGCCATGAAGCGCGCGCCGTCCACATCACCCAAACGGTCCGACAGGACGATGGCGGCCGTGAGGGGCGCTGTGGAGGGGTGGGTCAGGAGCCCATAGACGTGGCGCGGGTCGTTGCTGACCTGCGTGTCGTCAAAATCATGGGCGTGGGCGGATAGGGCGAGCACCCGGGCGGCGGCCGCCACAGGCACTTTCATGCCGCCTGACCCCAGAAGAAGCGCCTCCTCCCGGCCCCCGTCATGGCGCGCCTGCTCCATGACAATGCGTGCCGAAGGCTCCAGCAGCCCGGCCACATAAAGGCCAGTGGTGTCCACCATGCAGCGCACGGCCATGGCGGTGACGTCGGCCGGCACGTCCGCAGGCGTGGTCCCGACGATGAAGCGCACGGCCGCCCCCGTCACATCGGTGGTGTGGGCCACTGGGGCCTTTCGCGGGGCAGTTACGGGCGTTTTGCCGTCGGCAAGGGACATGGCGGGCTCCTGGGCGTTGGGGGAAGCGTTACACGGTCTACTGAGAACTGACAACTGTTGACAGTTTGCAATAGCAGACGTAGCGTCCCCTCGCCATCAGCTGCGGGAAGACCCCATGAACGCTTCAGGCGAGTCCGACCCCCTTGCCCTGCGCAAGGCCAACACCTTGTCCACGCTGGTCGCCGACAGGATCGAACAGTCCATCCTCACAGGCGATCTTGAGGCCGGAGAGCGCATCAACGAGGTGACGCTGGCGCGCGAACTCGGCGTCAGCCGCGGCCCCATCCGCGAGGCGGCACGGTTGTTGTCCAACCAAGGGCTGGTGGAGTTCGTGGCCAACAAAGGCGCTTTCGTGCGCCGGGTCAGCCGCGCGGACATGCTTGAGATCTATGACCTTCGCGCCGTCCTCACCGGCCATGCGTGCGAGCTTGCGGCCAGTAACAACGCCTGCGACCTTCAGGCCCTGCGCACCCTTTTGGACGAGATGGACGCCGCCTCGGGCAGTGACGATGCGGACGCCTACTACGCACTCAACCTCACCTTCCACGACCGCCTGGTGGAGAGTTCGGGCAGCAAACGCCTCTCCACCATGACGGCGAGCCTTGTGAAAGAGGCGCACCTTTTCCGCAAACTGTCCCTGAGTTCGCTGCAGGACATGCAGACCTCCAACGCCGAGCATGCCGAGATCGTCGAGGCCATCGCCGCGCGCAATCCAGAGCGCGCGCGCGAACTCGGCGAACGGCACGTGCGCGCCGGTAAAGCCCGTTTCGAGGCTGCCGCGGAGACTTGACGCCGACCCCTTTTTTCAGCCGGCCGCAAGAGACCGGCGCCCCAACCCAACCGGGAGGACACCCATGAGCCTAACAGGACGGATCAGGCGAGCCGCACTCGCCCTTCCCCTCGTGCTTGCGCCCGTTGCAGCGTTCGCCGCCGATGCCACCATCGGCATCCGCACCGAGCCTGCCTCCGTGGACCCGCACTTTTCCTACGTTGCCACCAGCAAAGCGGCTGTCACCAACATTTTCGACACGCTGATCATGCGCAACAAGGACCTGGAGCTCACCCCCTCCTTGGCGACGGAGTGGACCTACCTTGGCGACAACACGTGGGAGTTCAAACTGCGCGAAGGCGTGACCTGGCACGATGGCGAGCCCTTCACTTCCGACGACGTGCTCTTCACCTTCGAGCGGGCGCCTGATGTGCCAAACAGCCCTGCCCCGTTCAAGCAGTTCCTGTCGCAGATCAAGTCGGCCGAAAAGGTGGACGATCTGACCTTGCGCATCACCACCCCGAGCCCCTCCCCCCAGGTGCTGTTCGACCTTGCCGAGGTGCCCATCATCTCAGAGCATGCCGGCAAAGGCGCCTCGACCGCCGACTACAACGATGGCACGGCCGCCATTGGCACAGGGCCGTTCAAGTTCGTCGCCTGGTCCCCTGGCGGCGCCCTTGAGCTTGTGCGCAATGATGACTACTGGGCCGGCGCCTCACCGTTCGGAACGGTGGAGATTGTGCCGATGCCCAACGATGCGGCGCGGGTGGCAGCGCTGTTGTCGGGAGATGTGGACCTGATCGACGCCGTGCCGCCGGAAAGCTATGAGCGCCTGTCGGGCGATGAGGACATTGCCATCTGGCAAACGCCCGACGTCTACACAGCCTACCTCCACATGGACACCAACCGTGAGGACACCCCCCACATCACCGCCAAGGACGGGTCGGCCATCACAAACCCCTTGCTGGACAAAAGGGTGCGCGAGGCGCTGGCCCTTGCCATTGACCGCGAGGCCATCATCTCCCGCCTCCTCCAGGGTCTTGGCAAACCCGCAGGCCAGTTGGCAGGCGAGACCATGGTGGGCTTCAATCCCGACATTGCACCCGCCCCTTACGACCCGGAGCGTGCCAAGGAACTCCTGGCCGAGGCCGGCTACGAAGACGGCTTCAAGATGACCCTTCAAGGGCCCAACAACCGCTATGTGGCGGATGCGCAGATCGTCCAGGCCATTGCCCAGATGTTCAGCCGGATCGGGATCGAGACGGAGGTGCAGACCATGCCCGCCAACGTCTTCTTCCCCAGCGCCAGCGGGCGGGAATTCTCCATCTTCTTCCTTGCTTGGGGATCGGCGCAGGGGACGGCCTGGCATGGTCTTCGCGGTGTGCTGATGACCTATGACAAGGACGCCGGCACAGGCCCCTCCAACCGCGGCCGCTACTCCAACGCCGAGGTGGACAGGCTTGCCAATGCTGCCCTTTCCACCGCAGATCTTGAGGAAGCCGGCAAACTCTCCGCAAAAGCCGCTGCCGTCGCCTTCGGTGACTACGCCATCATTCCGCTGCACTATCAGATGAACGTTTGGGCCTCGGGCAAGGACTTTGAATACAGCCCAAGGCAGGACCAGATGACCCTCGCCTACGGTCTGAGCAAGAGCGAATGATCGGCACCGGCCCCGCCTCTCCCCCCGCCGCCGCGCGGTCGCGGGGCCGGACGACCCTTAGGGCAGGACCGCACCGCGCGGTTCTGCCCTCCCACCTTCTCCCCGAGACGCACGCGGTCGACATGCGCGATGGCGTCACCCTTGCAACGGACGTTTACCTGCCTGAGGGGACCGGCCCCTTCCCCACCCTTTTGGAGCGCACCCCCTACGGCCGCCGCCGGTGCGACCAATCCGAACAGATCACAGGGGCGGCCACTCCGCCTGAACGGGCCGAGGTGGTTGCCCGCACCCTTGATGAAGGATTTGCTGTCATCGTCCAGGACTGCCGCGGAAGTGGCGCGTCGGGCGGGCGTTTTGACAAGTACACCCAGGAGCCTGACGACAGCGCCGACACCATCGCGTGGGCCAAGGCCCAGCCCTGGTGCGGCCCCTTGCGCACAACGGGGTTTTCCTACGGGGCCATGTGGCAGCTCTGCGCCCTTGCCAAGGATGACCACGGCATCGACGCCGCATTCATCGACTGCGGTGGCTTTTACGATGCGTTCGCCAGCGCGCTGCGCCAAGGGGGCGCGCTGGACCTCAAGCAAGCCACATGGGCGATGGCGCAGGCGGCCCGTGAGTCTCAGGAAAAGCCGGCGGACGCCGACACGGTCTTCACCCACCTGATGCGTGGGCCCTGGGGGCCTGGCGATGCGCCTTTGGCGGACGACAGCCCTTACCTCAACGCCTTGAATGCGTTTTGGCAGAACGCCACCCGCAGCCCGTTCTGGGACCATCCTGCCTTTCACGCCGCGCGCACCATCGCTGCATCCCTTGGAACGCCGGCGTTCTTCGTCACAAGCTGGCATGACACATCGCTCGTCAACGTGGTCAGTGCGTTTGCCGCCCGCGCCCGACTGGGGGAGCGGGAACAAAGCCTCATCATCGGCCCGTGGAGCCACGGCAACAGACACCTGACCCACGCTGGCGAGGCCGACTTCGGCGAGGAGGCCCTCCCCGAGGTGGGCCTCGGCGCCACGTTCCAAGACCTTCGCCTTGCCTTCCTCGCCCGCCCCCGTGCGCCGACTGGTCCACCGGTGCGCGTGTTTGTGATGGGCGGGGGTACGGGAAGGCGCAACGAGGACGGCCGCATCGACCATGGCGGCCGCTGGCACAGCGCCCCCTCATGGCCGCCCGCCCACAAAGAGCGGGTCCTTTCCCTTGGCCCGGCGGGCCTTGGCGAAAGGGCGCCGTCAGCGCCTTTCTCCCACACCTTCATCAGCGATCCGCACTTGCCAGTGCCCACATTGGGCGGAGCCATCAACTCAGGCGAGCCTGTGATGGCGGGCGGCATGTTCGATCACACGACGCTCTTTCCCGTTGCGGACGGGGAAAGCGGGCGAGCGGACGTCCTGTCCTTCCTCACTGCGCCTTTGGCAGAAGACCTTGTGATCGCAGGGCCAGTCTCGGCCCACCTATGGGTGTCGGCGGAAGTGGCGGACTGCGATGTCACCATCAAGTTGATTGACGTCTACCCAGGCGACGGGCCGGCGCTGAACCTTTGCGACGGCATCTTGCGGCTGCGCTTCCGGGACGGGTTCG
>JBCDCF010000201.1:0-6530 GCA_039182345.1 Pseudomonadota bacterium | reverse complement strand
GTCGCCTACGCCACCTACGTGGTCAACGCCGCGCAGTTCCTGGTCAAGATGGTCGGCGCCAAGCGGCAAGAACGGCGGATGGCAGCGGAGGCTGCCGCGTGAACGCCCCTGCCCGCCTTTCCTCCGGTCAGTGCGACCGGCCCATCCTTCGCGAACGCGGCCAAAGGGAAGTGTTTTGCGGGCTGACGGGCATTGTCTGGCTGCACCGCAAAATCCAGGACGCCTTCTTCCTCGTGGTGGGCTCGCGCACCTGTGCCCACCTCCTGCAATCGGCCGCAGGCGTGATGATCTTCGCTGAGCCGCGCTTCGGCACCGCCATCATCGATGAGCGCGACCTTGCAGGCCTTGCCGACGCCAATGACGAGCTTGACCGCGTGGTCGCACAGCTCCTGGAACGGCGCAGCGACATCAAAATGCTGTTCCTGGTGGGCTCGTGCCCGTCGGAGGTCATCAAGCTCGACCTGCAAAAGGCGGCCGAGCGGCTGAACCGCACCCACCACCCCGACACCCGCGTCCTTGCCTATTCGGGCTCCGGCATCGAGACCACGTTCACCGACGGGGAAGACGCCTGCCTTGCAAGCCTCGTCCCTGGCCTCGCTCAAAACGATGATCTGAAACAGCTCCTCCTGGTGGGCTCCCTTCCCGACATTGTGGAAGACCAGTTCGTCCGCCTCCTCACAGAGATGGGGATTGAGAATGTTGCCGTCCTGCCCGCAAGGCGCGCTGGCGCCATGCCTGAGGTGGGCGCCAACACCCACTACCTCCTCCTCCAGCCCTTCCTGACGGAGACGGCCCAGCACCTCACAGGCCGCGGCGCCCACCACGTGCCCGCCCTCTTTCCTTTCGGTGCAGTGGGCACGCGGCACTTCCTGAAAGCGGCCGCCGACATCTTCGGCGTGCCTGAGGAGCGCTTCGAGGCGGTGATCGCCGCGCCTGAGCGCCGAGCCCGTGAGGTCATGGCCAAGTACAGGGCCGAACTGTCAGGCCGCACCATCTTCTTCATGCCCGATTCGCAGCTGGAGCCGCCGCTGGCACGCTTCCTTGCCGAAGAGTGCGGCATGGAACCCATCGAGGTGGGCTCCCCTTACATCAACCAGCGCACCCTCGGGTACGAACTGCAGCGCCTTCCCGCCGGCGTCCAACTGTCCGAAGGCCAGGATGTGGACCGTCAGCTTGACCGTGTGCGCGCGGCAAAGCCTGACCTCACCGTGTGCGGCCTTGGTCTTGCCAATCCTTTGGAGGCAGAGGGCTTCACCACCAAGTGGGCCATTGAACTCGTCTTCTCCCCCGTCCACGGGTTCGAGCAGGCCGGCGACCTTGCCGAACTTTTCGCCCGCCCTTTGAGGCGCGCTGCCCGCCTTTCCGGCCTTCCCCGCGAGGAGGGCCAGGCATGAAGCTCCACCTGTGGACCTATGAAGGGCCGCCGCACGTGGGGGCCATGCGCATCGCAACGGCGATGAACGGCCTTCACTATGTGCTCCACGCCCCCCAGGGGGACACCTACGCCGACCTCCTCTTTACGATGATTGAGCGGCGCAACCACCGCCCGCCTGTCACCTACACCACCTTCCAGGCGCGCGACCTGGGCAGCGACACCGCCGCCCTTTTCAAGGATGCCGCCCGCGACGCCCACGCACGGTTTCAGCCCGAAGCGATGATCGTCGGCGCCTCCTGCACGGCCGAACTCATCCAGGACGACCCAGGCGGGCTTGCCAAAGCCTTGGCGCTCGACTGCCCGGTCATCCCTCTGGAGCTTCCAAGCTACCAGAAGAAGGAAAACTGGGGCGCTGCTGAAACGCTCTACCAGCTCTCCCGCGCCCTTGCCGACCCTTCCACCAAGGACGGGCGCGTTCAGGCAAGCTGCAACATTCTAGGCGCAACGGCCCTCGGTTTCCGCCACAGGGACGACCTTGTGGAAATCCGCAAGATCCTGAAAACCTTGGGCATTGCCATCAACGTGGAAGCCCCGCTCGGCGCAAGCCCCAGCGACCTCCAGCGCCTTCCTGCCGCAGGCTTCAACATCGTCCTCTACCCCGAAATCGGGGAGGTCACCGCCAGGTGGCTGGAGCGCGCGTTCGATCAGCCGCGCACCAAGACCGTCCCCATCGGTGTCAGCGCCACGTGCGACTTCATCAAAGAGGTGGCAGAGCTTGCCGGTGTCGACCCGGCGCCCGCCCTTGAGGACGAGACCAACAGGCTTCCCTGGTGGTCCCGCTCGGTGGACTCCAACTATCTGACCGACAAGCGCGTTTTCATCTTCGGCGATGCCACCCACGCCCTTGCCATCGCCAAGGTCTGCAAGGACGAATTGGGCTTTTCCGTCGCCGGCCTCGGCACCTACTCCCGCGAGTTTGCGCGGGAGGTGCGCGCGGCCGCCAAGGACCTTGGCATCGAAGCCCTCATCACCGACGACTATCTTGAGGTGGAAGCGGCCGTTGCTGCCTGTGAGCCAGAACTCGTGCTCGGCACGCAGATGGAGCGGCACATTGCCAAGCGCCTCGGCATTGCCTGCGCGGTGATTTCCGCCCCTGTCCACGTTCAGGACTTTCCGGCCCGCCACTCCCCGCAAATGGGCTTTGAGGGCGCCAACGTCCTGTTCGACACCCTCGTTCATCCGCTGACCATGGGGCTTGAGGAGCATCTCCTCCACATGTTCCGCGACGACTTTGAGTTTTCCGACGAAGCCGGCGCCTCGCACCTTTCAAGCCATGCGCCGAAGCGGGCAGCGATGGACGCGCCGGAGGCAGCGCCAGCGCCGGCCGTCGTCTCCACCATTGCCGTGGAGCCTGCCAAACCAGACCAGTTCACTTGGGACGAGGCGGCCCAGAAAGAGTTGAAAAAGGTGCCCTTCTTCGTGCGTGGCAAGGCACGACAGAACACCGAACGCTACGCCGCCGAACGGGGACTTGCCGCCATCACGGTTGAGGTTTTGTACGATGCGAAAGCCCACTTCGCACGCTAACGCCACACCCATCCGCGTGGTTATTGTCACGCTGGACAAGCACCTGTCGCGTGCGGTCGCGCGGGCGGAAGCACGGCTGAAGCCGTCGCTGCCGGGCCTGACATTGACCATGCATGCCGCAGGCGTGTGGCATGACAATCCCGAAGCCCTTCAGGCCGCCAAGGACGATATTGCCGAGGCCGACATCGTCATTGCGACGATGCTGTTCCTGGACGACCACATCCAGGCCATCATGCCCGCCCTCCAAGCGCGCAGGGCCGATTGCGACGCCATGGCCTGCTTCATGGCCTCAGGCGAGGTGATCCGCCTCACCCGCCTCGGCAAACTGGAAATGGGGGGGTCCCAGTCCGCCATCATCCGCCTGTTGAAGAAGCTGCGCGGCACGGGCAAGCCCGATTCCTCCTCAGGTGCCAAGCAGTTGAAAATGCTGCGCCAATTGCCGCGGATGCTGCGCTTCATCCCAGGCAGCGCGCAGGACCTTCGCGCCTACTTCATCGCCATGCAGTACTGGCTGGCAGGGTCCGACCAGAACATTGCAGGCCTCGTTGCCCATCTGGTGGACCGTTATGCCGCGGGCCCGCGCGCGTCCCTCAAGGGCCTTTACGCACATGACGGGCCTGAAGAGTACCCCGACACAGGCCTCTACCACCCCCGCCTCAAAGGCCGCATCGGCACCGATGTAAAAGCCGTGCGCGCCCTTGGCGCCAAGACAGGCGCCGTCGCACGGCTGACCTCGGCACCGCGCGCGGCAGGCGCAACGGTGGGCCTCATCGTCATGCGCGCCTACGTTCTTTCAGGGGACACGGCCCACTATGACGGGGTGATCGCCGCCCTTGAGGCCGAGGGCCTCACCGTCATCCCTGCCTTCGCGGCAGGTCTCGACAACCGCCCCGCCATCGATGCCTTCTTCACCGATGAAGACGGCAACGCCACGGTGGATGCGGTCCTCTCCCTCACAGGCTTTTCGCTTGTGGGCGGCCCCGCCTACAACGATGCGGATGCGGCGGCTGAGCGTCTTGCCCGCCTCAAGGTCCCCTACACCGTCTGCCAGCCGCTGGAGTTCCAGACTCTTGAGAGCTGGGATACCTCCCCCCAGGGCCTCCTTCCTGTGGAAGCCACCATGATGGTTGCGATCCCCGAGCTCGACGGGGCCACCAACGCCATGGTCTATGGCGGCCGCACCGCCGACAACGGCCAGGACATGTCCGCCCACGCGGAACGCCAGCGCAAACTTGCCACCCGCATCGCCCGCCAGATTGCCCTTGCCAAGACACCGAGGGCAGAGCGCAAGATTGCAGCGGTCCTGTTCAACTTCCCGCCCAATGCCGGCGCCACAGGAACGGCCGCGTTCCTTGCGGTCTATGAATCCCTCTTCAACACGCTGAAAGCCATGAAGGACGCCGGCTACACGGTGGATCTTCCGGCGAACGTCGACGACCTGCGCGATGGGATCCTCAACGGCAACTCTGAGCGTTTCGGCGCGGACGCCAACGTCGCCCACCGCATTCCCACAGACGAGCACGTCAAGGCCGAGCCTTACCTGAAGGAGATCGAGGCCCAGTGGGGGGCAGCCCCCGGCCGCCACCAGACCGATGGCGCCACCATCCACGTTCTGGGCGCCCATTTCGGCAACGTGTTCGTGGGGATTCAGCCGGCCTTCGGCTACGAGGGCGACCCCATGCGCCTTCTGTTTGAAGGCGGCTTTGCCCCCACCCATGCCTTCAGCGCCTTCTACCGCCACCTCAACGAGACCTGCGATGCCGTCCTCCACTTCGGCACCCACGGCGCGCTGGAGTTCATGCCTGGCAAACATGTGGGCCTTTCGGCCGCCTGTTGGCCCGACCGGTTGATCGGCACCCTTCCCAACATCAACCTTTATGCCGCCAACAACCCGTCCGAAGGCCTCCTTGCCAAGCGCAGGGCCGCGGCCACCCTCGTCGGCCACATCACCCCAGCGGTGACGGAAGCCGGCCTCTACAAAGGCCTTCAAAGCCTGAAATCGACCCTCGACCATTGGCTCAAACTCCCCATCGAAGAGCGCACCGAGGGCCTTGCTGAGACCATTCAGGCGGAAGCGGCCGCCCTCGACCTTGTGCCTGCCGACCCCCAGTGGGGCGATGATGCTGAGAGCGAAGTGGCGGCCCTTCTGGAAAAGGTCCTTGAGTGCGAGTATGCGCTCATCCCCCACGGCCTCCACGTGGTGGGCCAGCCCATGCCCGACGCTGCGCGGGTGGACCTCATCGCCGCCATGGGCGAGGCCAAACACGGCCGCATGATGCGCACCGAGGCTGAGGCAATAGTTGCCGGCACACCCCTGCCGAAAGACGCCGACCCTGCGCTGATGGAGGAGCTTCGCACTGCCGACGGCCTCCTGCGCGGGTCGCACGAGATGGACGGCATCCTCACCGCCCTTGACGGTGCGTACGTGCCCCCAGGCCCCTCAGGCGACCTGGTGCGCCAGCCGCAGATGCTTCCCACAGGGCGCAACATCCACGGCTTCGACCCGTTCCGCCTGCCGACACCCTTTGCCATGGCCGACGGCGCCCAGCAGGCCGACCGCATCCTCGCCCGCCAGATGGGTGACAGCGGTGAGATGCCAGAGACCATCGCCCTCGTCCTTTGGGGCACCGACAACCTGAAGTCCGAAGGCGCTCCCATCGCCCAGGCCCTGGCACTGATGGGCGCGCGCCCAAGGCTTGACTCCTACGGCCGTCTCGCAGGCGCTGAACTCATACCGCTGGAAGAACTCGGCCGGCCGCGCGTGGACGTGATGGTCACACTGTCTGGCATCTTCCGCGACCTTCTTCCCATGCAAACGCGCCTCCTTGCCGAGGCGGCCTACCTTGCCGCCTCCGCGGACGAGCCTGAGGCGCAAAACGCCATCCGCCGCCACGCCCTCGCCTATGCCAAAGAGCATGGTGTGGACCTTGAAACGGCTGCCCTCAGGGTCTTCTCCAACGCCGAAGGGGCGTACGGCGCCAACGTCAATCTCCTCGTGGATTCAGGCGCTTGGGACGATGAGGACGAGCTTGCCGAGACCTACACGCGCCGCAAAGGCTTTGCCTACGGCCTGTCGGGCAAGCCCGCCGCACAACCCAAAATCCTTCAATCCATCATGAAGGACGTGGACGCTGCCCACCAAAACCTTGAAAGCGTGGAGCTCGGCGTCACCACCATCGACCACTATTTCGACACGCTGGGCGGCATCTCCCGTGCCGTGACCCGCGCCAAGGGCGAACGGGTGCCCGTCTTCATCTCCGATCAGACGCGGGGTGACGCGAAAGTGCGCACCCTGTCTGAGCAGGTGGCGCTGGAGACCCGCACCCGCGCCCTCAATCCGAAGTGGACCGAAGGCATGCTCCAGCACGGCTATGAAGGCGTGCGGCAGATCGAGGCCTCCATCACCAACACCATGGGGTGGAGCGCAACGACCGGCCAGGTGCAGTCCTGGGTCTATGAGCGCCTCACCGAAACGTACGTCCTCGACGAGGACATGCGCCGCCGCCTGACCGACTTGAACCCGGCCGCATCGGCAAAGGTCGCCGCACGCCTCATAGAGGCCCACGAG
>JBCDCF010000200.1:0-6564 GCA_039182345.1 Pseudomonadota bacterium | reverse complement strand
GGCGGCACGCCAGCCGATGAGGCGGTGTTCTCGGCCATCAAGGCCATCAAGGCGCGTGGGCTGAAGGTGGTGTTCTACCCCTTCATCCTGATGGATCTTCCTGAAGGCAACGGCAAGACCGACCCCTATGGCGGATCTGAGCAGGCGCCGCACCCTTGGCGGGGCCGTGTGACGGTCTCGCCTGCGCCGGGGCTTTCAGGCTCGCCCGATGGCAGCGCTGCGGCGGATGCCGCTGTCAGCGCTTTGGTGGGGACGGCGGCGCCTGGCGACTATTCCGGCAGCGAAGCGGTGGTGACCTACACCGGCCCGGCGGAATGGACGCTGCGGCGGATGGTGTTGCACTACGCCTCACTGACTGCGCAGGCCGGCGGCGTCGATGCGTTTCTGGTGGGGTCGGAGTTGCGCGGGCTCACCACCATCCGCGGGGCGAGCGGGTTCCCCTTCGTGGATGCGCTCTCTGCACTCGTGGACGATGTGCGCACCATCGTGGGGTCAGGCACCAAGATTTCCTATGCGGCGGACTGGTCTGAATACTTTGGCCACCAGCCGGCAGGCGGGGACGTGTCCTTCCATCTGGACCCGGTCTGGGCGAACCCGAACGTCGACTTCATTGCCATCGACAACTACTGGCCGCTGTCGGACTGGCGCGATGGGAGCCATGCCGACGAGGCGCTGGCCGAGCATGTGCACGACACACAGTACCTTGCCGGCAACGTGGCGGGGGGTGAGGGGTACGACTGGTACTATGCCAGCGACCAGGACCGTGTGGCGCAGGTGCGTTCACCCATCAGCGATGGCGCGTACGGGAAGGACTGGGTCTTTCGTTACAAGGACTTGGCGAACTGGTGGAACAACCTTCACTACGATCGCGTCGCCGGTGTGGAGGTGGCACAGCCCACCGCCTGGGTGCCCCAGTCAAAGCCTGTGTGGTTCACCGAGGTGGGGTGCCCTGCGGTGGATCGCGGGTCGAACCAGCCGAACGTGTTCTACGACCCGAAATCGTCAGAATCGAAGTTGCCCTACTTCTCCCGCGGGCTGCGCGATGATGCGATCCAGAGGGCCTACCTTGAGGCGATGCTGGGGACGTTCGACCCGGACCTTTCGAGCGATATCGATGCCATCAATCCGTCCTCGTCCGTTTATGGCGGGCGGATGGTGGACCATGCCATGGCCCATGTGTGGACGTGGGATGCGCGGCCTTGGCCGGCCTTTCCGCTGCGCACGGATGTGTGGTCGGACGGGGCGAACTGGGAGCGCGGGCACTGGCTGTCAGGCCGCATGGGCGGGGCGCCCCTTGGCGAGCTGATCGAGGCCTTGTTTGACGATTGGGGGCTGACGCGGCCTGAAATCGTTGGGCTGTCGACGGCGCTGGATGGGTTCATCGTGCCCTCCTCGAACAGCCTTCGCCAGGTGTTGGAGCCTTTGTTGCTGGCCACCACCACCATGGGGGCCGACACGGGGACGGGCATTCGGTTCGTGAGCCTCGACCGGGAGAAGGTCGGAACATTCGATGCCGATGTCCTCGTGGAGACGGGTGACACGGCGCCGATAACGGCCGAGACGCGGGAGGAAGAGGCCAGCCTTCCCGTTGAGCAGCGGCTGAGGTTTTACGACAGCGGGCGGGATTATCAGACAGGCGCGGCGCGGTTTCGGCCGGCCGAAGGGACAACGCGGCAGATCGATGAGATTGCCGTCTCGGCGAGCCTTAACAACGGGCTGGCGGCGCAGCTGTCGCAAGTGGCGTTGTCGGCCAAATGGGCCGGGCGGACGCGGCTTCAGTTCGCGCTGCCGCCGAGCGATCTCGCCCTTCTGCCTGGGGACATTGTGGGCCTCACGGTGGATGGGCGCGAGCGTGAGGCGGTGATTGAAGAGGTGGAGGATCTGGCCCACCGGGCGGTCTCTGCACGCACCATCGACCGTGCCGCGCTGGTGCCCACCTATGTGCCAGGATCGGGCAGCCCGCCTGTGGTGACCCCTGTGACTGGCGTCCCTGTGGCCTTCGGGCTGAACCTTCCTTTGGTGGACGAGACGGTGAGCGAGCACACGCCGTGGATTGGCATCTACGCCAATCCCTGGCCAGGCACCATGGGGGTGTGGCGAGCGGCAACGGGCGGCGCGTTCGACCTTGTGAGGACTGTGGGTCTGCCGACGTCCATGGGGCAGGTGGTGGCGCCCCCTGCGCCAGGGCCCACCAGCCGTTGGGACTATGGTGGGCGGCTTGACGTGCGGCTTTACGGCCGCGAGGTCCGCTCGCGCGCCAGCATCGATGTGTTGGGGGGCAAGAACGCCATTGCTGTTGAGGCGGCCAATGGCGGGTTTGAGATCCTTCAGTTCCAGGACGCCGAGTTGGTGGGTGAAGACACCTACCGTCTGAGCGGGCTGTTGCGTGGCCAGATGGGCACCGAGGATGCGGCGGCGAGCGGCATTCTTGTGGGGGCCCGTCTGGCAATCCTGGATGGGACGCTCAGCACCTTGCAGACGCCTTTGTCGGAGGTGGGACTGGAGCGCACCTATCGCGTCGGCCTTCTGGCGGAAGGGATTGGCGGGCGGTCGGTGACCACCTTCACCTTCACACCGACGGGGAGGGGGCTTGTGCCCTACGGGCCCGTGCACGGGGCGGGGCGGCGGCAAAGCAACGGGGCGGTGGTCATCACCTTTGTGCGGCGAACCCGCATCGGCGGCGATCCCTGGCCTGACAGCGGTGACGTTCCTCTTGGCGAGACGGCCGAACTCTACAGGCTCGAGATCCTGGATCAGGGCGCGGTGGTGCGCTCGGTGGAGATCAGCGCGCCCACCTACACCTATTCGCTGGCCAATCAAACGGCCGACTTTGGCGCGGCGCAGTCCACGCTGTCCATTCGCGTTGCGCAACTGGCGCCCGGCTTCGGGACCGGCGTCGCTTACGAGGTGACCTTCGATGTCCAACAGCCCTAACATTGAGCTGCCCTACGTTGAGGCCGCACAGGCGCAAAAACATGTGACGGTGAACGAGGCGTTCCGGCGCATCGACGCGGTGATGCAGCTTGCGGTGATCGACCGCAACCGCACGTCGCCTCCAGGGGCACCCCAGGAAGGCGATCGCCACGTGATTGCCGCCGGGGCCACCGGTGTGTGGGCCGGCCACGGTTTGGATGTTGCGGCCTACCTTGATGGGGCGTGGGTGTTCTTTTCGCCAAAGCCAGGGTGGGTGTCGTTCGTCTCCAACGAAGGTGTGCTCATCTACTATAACGGCACGCAGTGGGAGATTCTCACCGCTGTCGGTGCGTCGGAGACGGTGTCGAAGTTTGGCGTGAATGCCACGGCCGACACCACCAACCGTTTGGTGGTGAAGGCGGATGCAGCTTTGTTTGTCGCCGATGACACCAAGGCGGTGCCCACAGGCGATGTGCGGGTGAAAGCCTCCAAGACCGCGCCTGGCGATACGGCCTCGCACCTGTTTCAGACCAACTATTCGGGGCGGGCCGAGTTTGGCCTGATTGGCAGCGACAACTTCGCCCTCAAGGTCTCGCCGAACGGGAGCACTTGGAACGACGCCTTTTCGGTGAACAGGTCGACGGGGGCGCTCGACCTGAAGAGAGTGCCCACCATGTCGGGGGTGGATGTGCTGCCCCTCTCCATCACAAGCCTTGCCGATGTGGCCGGTGTGCGCATTCCGCCGGGCACCGATCAGATTGAAACGCGCGGGTACGCTGCTGAGGGCGACGGCGGCGGCGGGCTTTATGTTCGCGCCAGCGCGTTTCCGTCCGACGGGCTGGGGGCCACCGACCTTGACGGTGTTCACTGGGCGCTGGTGCCAGGGCTTGTGACCGCACGACAAGCGGGCGCGGTGGGCGATGGCGTCACCGATGATACGGCCGCGCTGAACCGCGCCACCAACTCGGGGCGTAACGTTTTCATCGAGCCGGGCAACTACCGTGTGACGGATGCGGTCTCCACGGGGGCTGCCTTCCAACAAATCAAGGGTTCGGGGCGCGGGCGAACGATTTTCAAGGCAGCGCCTGATTTCAACATGAATGCCACCGGGATCATCCGGCTTGATGATTCCTTCTGCTCGCTGTCGGAGTTTGAGGTGGCGTTCGATCAGTCGCCGACCACGAGCCGTGCCACGTTGGTGCCCTACCCGGCCGCTGTCCAAATGACCAACAGGACGCGGACGCGGCTGACGGCGATCCGCATTTCGCGCGGCTACAACGGGGTGGATGCCAGGCAGAACACCGGCGGCGCCATCCTTGAAGACATTGAGTGCGGTACGCTGAACGAGGGGATTGTTGTGGACGGGGCGCTCGACACGGTCGAGGTGCGCAACTGCCGGGTCTGGCCCTACAACTTCGTCAACGATGTGCCTTTGGGGGACATTTTTCGGGACGGCGACAACATCGCCTTTCGCTTCGGGCATGTGGACGACCTGAAGATGTCGGCCTGTACGCCGTTCCGCTGCAGGGTGATCTTCGAGGAGTCGTCCATCAACCCGGGCAAGAGCCCTTTTGGGACAGTGTCGGGCCTTACGTTGGACGGGCCTTACTCGCGCATGGAGATGTCTGCAGGGGCGCTCACCGTCAGCGGGCTTTATGCGACGACGCGCTTTCCGAACGACTTTTTCGTCCTCCACACGGGCGGTGACCTTGCCATTTCGGACTTTGAGTTCGACTGCTCGTCGGATGCCAACCAGCCGTTGGTGCGGGTGGACGGTTCTGGCGCCAACTGTCAGTTCCAGAACGGCAAGGTGGGGCTGTCGACGAGTACGCTGGCGGATGGGTTTGTGCTGGGGGTGGGGCACCTGTCGCTCTCTTCGGTGCGCTTTTCCCTCAATCCGCACACTGTGCGTGTGGGGGACTGCATCCGCCAGGAGCTCGGCGACATCACTTGCTTTGGCGTCACGGTGAACGGGATCGGGTCCGGCAGCGGGACGTTTCTGAAGGTGACCACCGACGGAAACCACGTGATTGTGGGCAACGATGCCAACGGCTGGGACATTGAGCTGCCGTCGTCCCGCACCAACGGGCTTTATGGGCCCAACAACGATGGCGCGTCCGTTCGGTTCGACAGGCCGTTCCAGGTAAATGGCGCCACCACGGCCTCTGGCGGTGACATCACGCTGATGGGGGGCGGACCTGACGGCGACATCAAGCTTGCCAACTCGGGAGGGCACTTGCGCGCCTCCACCCTTGATGCGGGCAAGGGTCTGCAGGTGGCAAGCCTTGAGGGAACGACGACGGTGCGCGGCGACCGGATTGTCCTCGGGGACACCATGTCGGTCTGGCGAGGCAACGGTGACGATACCGAGTCGGTGGCCGTGGGACGCAACAGTCTGCCCGCCACCAGCACTGGGACGCTGAACACGGCCGTGGGGCGAGAATCTGGCAAGTTGATTGCCGGCGGTGGGCGCAATACGGCCATCGGCGCCAACGCGATGCGAAGCCTCGTCAATGGCAGCCGCAACACCGCGGTGGGGTTTGAAGCGTTGGGCGGGTTGTCGTCAGGGGCCACCAACTGTAGCGGGCTTGGCTACAACGCGCAGGTGACCGGCAACAACCAGGTCCAATTGGGGGATGCGTCCACCGACACATACACTTACGGGGCCGTGAAAAATCGCTCCGACGCGCGCGACAAGGCCGATGTACGTGACACTGCTTTGGGCCTTTCCTTCATCATGAAGCTGCGGCCGGTGGATTATCGCTGGGACATGCGCGAGGACTATGTGCGGCCCATCGATCTGCCCGAGGGTGAAGCGTGGCAAGAGCCTGAGCCTGGCAGCAGGAAGCGGCTGCGATACCACCACGGCTTCCTCGCCCAAGACCTTGAGGCGGTGATTGCTGACACGGGCGCCGACTTTGGCGGCTATCAGGACCATCAACTGGCCGGTGGCCGCGATGTGAAGTCGCTGGGTTATACCGAGTTCATCGCGCCGCTGGTGAAGGCAGTGCAGGAGCTTTGCCGCCGCATCGTTGCGCTTGAGGCGCAAGAGGCCGACGCGGGGTAGCATCGACGGGCACTTGGGGGCGCTGTCGGACAGCGGCGCACCGTGAAGGACCTCATCGTTTGCCGCGTGCCGTTGGTGCGCGGCTTTTTCGTTTTCTTTGATGGCATGGAGGGCGCTATGCACGTGCGGGTGCCGTGGCTCGACTACTTGGTCCACCACATTGGTCTGAAGGAGATTCCTGGTCCCAAGCACAATCCGACGATTGTGGAATGGGGACGGATCTCCAAGGTCAGTTGGTGGAACAATGACGATGATGCGTGGTGCGCCATTGCAGTGAACGGGGCGCTGGTGAACGCCGGCTATCCGTCCACGCGTTCTGCGCTGGCGCGCTCCTTCACGCGGTATGGGACGCGGCTGCAGCGGCCGGTGCGTGGCGCCATTGTTGTGTTCCCACGTGGGCCGAACCCCCTTTATGGGCATGTGGGGATTGTGGAGGCAGTCCACAGCGACGGAACCGTCACCGTGGTGAACGGGAACGTGCGCAATGAGGTGCGGCGCTCAACCTTCCGGACCGATGCGATTTTGCCTGATGGCATCCGCTGGCCGCCTGGCGCCGAGGCACCACGGGACAGTGCGCCTTTGGT
>JBCDCF010000199.1:0-6657 GCA_039182345.1 Pseudomonadota bacterium | reverse complement strand
CCGCCGCGATTGACGCCCGACAAAATGAGGTCCGGCCGTCGGTCCAAGAGGTGCTCCACCCCAAGCACCACACAGTCCGCGGGCGTGCCTTTGACGAAGTAGCGCCGCTCATCCTCGCGATGCACCCGCAAGGGCTCATGCAGGCTGATGGCGTGACTGACGCCGGACTGGTCGAACTCAGGGGCCACCACCCACACGTCGTCGCTGATCGAGCGTGCAATCTCTTCCAAAAGCTTGATGCCATCGGCGCGCGCGCCGTCGTCGTTGGTGATCAAAATCCGCATGGGGCTCGCCTGTTCGATGAACCCCAGCGCTTAGACGATCGCGGGGGCGATCACAACGGCCTCGCCCTCACGCCCGCGCAGGGGTGAGGGGCAAGGCATCGGACGGGCGATCGGTGGCAGGGGCCTTGGGTTGGGGCGGCTTGCGCCAGGGCTGTGATTTGAACCAGGCGACGGTGTAGGCAACGGCAATCAAGAGCCCGAAGCCGGCAAGGTTCACCGCAGCGAGTGCCAGGGGTCCGCGGTCGGTGAAGTCGAGGGCTGCACCAGCGGCCTGCGCGGCCACCATCCCCGTCAAGAACACGGCAAGGGACTGTTGGCCCACCTTGCGCACCACAAGAACGAACCGTCCCCACAGCCCGCTTCCGGCAAGCCGTCGCCCGCCCTCCCCGGCCGCCCAATAGCAGATGTAGGCAAGCGCCAGAAAATGGGTGAAGCGGAACAGCCCCTGGTCGGTCTTTTCAAACAGGAACCAATAGTTCTCGCGGAAGGTCATGACGAACTCGAAGTTCCGCCACCCCCAGCGGGACGCAAACAGGACGTTGAAGGCCAGAATGGCCACACACAGCGCCAACAGCCAGGTCTTGAAGGGCGGTGGCTTGATCCACCCCATCATGAACGCAAAGCCAGTGAAGAAGACCAGCTGCCAGCCGAACGGGTTGAAGAACCACTCACGGTCCACCTCCGGCCTGACCTCGGCAGAGAACTGGACCCAGTCCATCTGCGCCACGAACCACACCCCCATCATAAAGCCGAAGGCGAGCCAGCGGTTGGCGAGGCCGAGGGCGGCAAAGATCGGCATCATCACCAAGATGACGAGGTACATGGGCAAAATGTCGAAATAGTTCGGCACGTAAGACAGCGTCATCAGAGCGATGAGATGTTCGGCCGTCGATTCAAAGAACGGGATGACGTAAAGCCGATCCGTGTAGAAGACTTCGCCTTTCAACTCGTCAAAATAGGCGATCATCGCCACGGTGACCAAGAACAGCGCAATGTGCGCCCAGTAAACCTGCCAGACGCGAAAGGCCGTGCGCGCAGTGCCCATCCAAAAGCCCCGGTCGCGAAACAGCGCACCGAAGGCAATGGCGGACGCCATCCCCGAGCAGAAGACGAAGATTTCCGTCGCGTCGGAGGCCCCGAAGCGCGCAGGGATCCACAACTTCCAAGGGTTGTAGGGAACGTGCGCCACAAAGATGATGAACATCCCGAGACCACGAAAGAAGTCCAGCCGCAGATCGCGCTGCCGCACAGGCGCCCGTGCCGTCATCGTTGTCCTTTGGCGCGCACCGCCTGTGGCGCTGTATCGATCATGGGGAAATCCTCATCGGTTGTGCAGCGCACCTAGTCCAAACGACGGCGCCTGCCAGACCAAAAGCCTGAAACAATCCGTCAGAACGCAGAGGCGGTGGAGACAGGGGCCTCGATGGCCACAGGCCCGCAACGGGTGAGGCGGGCAACGGCGAACCGGTCGAACGCGCCCCGGCGCAGGGCCCTGTCCTTGATGAGATGGCGGGCCGCATCGCGGTGGCCGGCCCTCAATGCCGCATCAATGGTCAGCCTGTCGAACACATCGCGCTGGGCATGGCTGCCGCCAATGCGCTGAAGCTGCCTTTGGGCCGTCATCAAGGCGTGCAGCGCCTCCTGGTGGTCGCCCCTGCGCAAAGCGGCAAGCCCCGTTCCGGCCGCAGCACCGGTTCCGGCCGCCACCGCGCCGAACTCGCTGCCATCCTCAGCCTCACCCATGCGGACGACGAGCCGCTCGGCAGCGTCAATCCTGTCGGTGGCCAGAAGCGCCATCAAATAGTGAAGGTCGGCAAAGACTATGCAGCCGTCCTCCACCCGCCGCTCGGCAATCTGCGACAGCTCCTCCCAGCGTTGGCCAACGCCAATCCCCTCCGCCTCAAGGCGGGCGAGGAGAGAGACGGCGTTGGAAATGTCGCGATAGTCGTCGGTGTGGTCGCGGCGGATCTCGGTGTCGTAAAGGTCAAGCACACGCTCCACATTGCCGAGCTCCAGCTCGAACAGCGCGTAGTGCCACCACACGTGATGGCGGAATGTGGTGCAGTCCTTGATGCAGTCCTGGCGGGGCTTCAGCCAATCGCGCCCCTTTTCAGGATGGCCCCGCATTTCATGAACGTGGGCGACGGCGTGGAGCGCCCAGGCATCGTCATGGGCAAGCTCAAGGGCCCTGACGCCGGCCTTTTCTGCAACGGCATAGTCGTGGGTCTCCTCGCACGAAAAGGCAAAGCAGCCGTGGACGTAGCCGGCATGGGGGTGGGCGTCGTCGAAGTACGGCACTGCGGTTTCGGCAGAGCGGCGCATGCCTTCCGTGTCGCCGTACAGGAAGCGGATGGCCTGGGCCATCTTCACCGCGAATCCATCACCAGGATAGCGCGCCTGAATCTCGTCCAGAAGGATGGCGGACTGGGAGGGGCGGCCGGCAAGCCATGCGCCCAGCGTCTCCACCATCATTGCGTCGTGGGGGTCGTTCCCGTCCTCCAGCGCGGTTGTGGCGGCAGCGTAGAGCGAACGCGCCTCGCCCACCAGTTCGCGCCGGCCCAAGAGCATCAAAATCAGCCCCTTCGCCGCCAGCAAAGTGGGCGAGTGGGGGGCTTTCGCGAAGGCCGCCTCAAGTCTGTCGGGCACCTTGCCTGAGTGGGCCATCACGGCAGACACAAGATTCTGCCACTCAGTTTCCGCACCTTGGAGTGAGGACGGCAGGGGAATTTCTCGGGTGGAACGCA
This sequence comes from Pseudomonadota bacterium, assembly GCA_039182345.1. Lineage (GTDB taxonomy): Bacteria > Pseudomonadota > Alphaproteobacteria > Rhizobiales > Amorphaceae > Acuticoccus. Next base: position 3,629 of record JBCDCF010000199.1, on the reverse strand, counting down.
TGGGGGACCTTCATCGCGCAGACGTGACGCACAGCCGAACGCTGCCATGCACAGATAGGACCCGTATGGCAGACTTCGTGCCAGACGGTTGGTGACGCTTTCTCAAACCTGCTTGAAAGCGCCGCATTTGGAAAGAATGGCGCCAAAGAGAAAGGCGGTCAGTGTGGATGGATTGGCACTTGAAGGCCAGACACAGGCAAGCCGCAACAGGCCTCAACTGCCGCCGCCACAGATCCTCCTTGCCACCGCCGCAACGCTGATCCTCGGCGTCATTGCCTTTCTGGCCGCCGGCGAAGGGGGTGGACGCCTTGCCGCAGCCACCCTTGTTGGCGCGCTGGCAGGCTTTGGTCTTTACAACGCCGCCTTCGGCTTCACCTCAGGGTGGCGGCGGTTCATCACCGAAAGGCGTTCGGGCGGGATTTGCGCACAGCTCCTGTTGGTGGGGCTCACCACGCTCTTCGCCCTCCCCCTCATCCACTACGGGGACCTTTTCGGCATTCGCGCAGGGGGCTTTGTATTTCCTGTGGGTGTGGCTGTGGTGGTGGGTTCGTTCGCCTTCGGCCTCGGCATGCAGCTTGGCGGCGGGTGCGGGTCGGGGACACTGTTTACCGTCGGCGGCGGGTCGACGCGCATGCTGGTCACCCTCGCCTTTTTCATCGCCGGCGGCCTCCTTGCCACCTACCACTGGGACTTCTGGCAAGGCCTTCCCAAAGCCCCTGCCCTCTCCCTTGCCAACACGGAGCTCGGCCCCCCCGGCGCTATCCTCCTCACCGCCGGCATCCTTTGCTGTCTTGCAGTGGCGGCGCGGTGGGCAGAGCGCCAGCGCCATGGCAGCCTTGCCCCAGGCAAACCCATGGGCACTGTGTGGCGCGGCCCCTGGTCGCCCTTCGCAGGGGTTCTGGCACTGACGGCGGTGGGCGTGCTCACGCTGCTTGTGCTTGGCCGCCCATGGGGGATCACCTCAGGCCTCACACTGTGGGGTGCGCAGATTGCCCATGGCGTCGGCATCCCTGTGGAAGAGTGGCGCTATTGGGAAAACGCCATGGGCCAGGTGGAAGCCTCCATCTTTGCCGGCGGCACATCGGTGATGAACCTTGGCCTCATTGTCGGGGCCTGCCTGGCGGCGGCCCTTGCGGGGCGTTTCGCGCCCACGCGTCACCTTTCCGCCCGTGACGTCACCACCGCAGCCATCGGCGGCGTGTTGATGGGCTACGGCGCCCGCCTTGCCTTCGGCTGCAATATCGGTGCCCTCCTCGGGGGCATTGCCTCAGGCAGCGTCCACGGTTGGGTGTGGTTTGCGTGCGCGTTCGCGGGCAGCCTTGTGGGCGTGCGCCTGCGCCGCGTCATCGGCATGGACTGAGCGGCCGGTCTGGCGCGTCAGTCCACCGGGAAGGGGCCGTCCTCGAACACGACGTCGTGGTAGCCCTTCTCGCCCACGGACGCGGCAAGGGCGCTGCCGAATGTGCCTCCGTCCTCCACCCCCTTCAGCGCCGCCTTAAAGTCATACCGGGGCGCCCAGCCAAGCTCTTGCCGCGCCTTTGCGTTGTCGTAGACGCGGTCAAGACTTGGGAACATGGTGTAGCCGAGGCGCCCGTAGGCGTCCTCCATCCCAGGGACCCGCTTGGCGAGAACGGCTGGAGCATTGCTGCGCAGGTCCGCCACATCCTCACGGCGGAAGGGCGTGGTGGCGCTGATGATGTAGCGGTCAAACCCGATGGCAGGGGCCCGTTCCGCCGCCAGGATCGCCGCCTCGGCCGCATCCTCAAGCTCCACGCGGCGGTAGGTCAGTTCGTTCAGCTTGGCATTGGGGCCGGCGTAGGTCGTGCGCACCGATCGATTGTCGTCGCTTTCGGGGAAGAAGCGCGAAAAGCGCAGCACAAGCACGTTCAGCCCATGCTTGCGGGCAAACAGGTGGCAAAGGTCCTCCCCCGCCACCTTCGTCACCCCATAAATGTTGCGCGGAATGGGGGTGACGGTCTCATCGATCCAGGCCGCAGGGCGGTCGGGCGAGGGGCGGTTGGCATCGCCAAAGGCGCTGGTGGTGCTGGAAAACACCACCGAGCCCACCCCGTGGGCGACGGCCGCCTCAAGAACGCACAGCGTCCCCTCCACGTTGGTGGCAATGAACGCGCTCTTATCGTGGGTGGCCACATGGGGCTTGTGCAGTGTCGCCGCATGGATGATGGCGCTTGCCCCCTTCACCACCTCGTCCATGAACGCCCTGTCCAAAATGGAGCCGACGCGGGTGGTGAACGCGCTCTCTTTGATGTCGATCCCTTCGGCCGGCACCCCTTGCGCGGCAAAGATGCGCATCACCGCCTCGCCCAGATGGCCGGCACTGCCCGTCACCAGGATGGTCATGGTCTCACCTTCCCCCTTCGTCTGCGTGGCTGGCTCTAAAGGACATGGCGCGACGACGGAAGCCTCGGGCCTTCGCGGTGCCCATCACCCCCAGACGGCCTTTACGATGAGGCTGGCACCAAACACCACCGAGCCGATGAAAAGGGCCGTGCGAAACCGCTCTTCAGGCAAGCGCTTGCGCACCCGCCGGCCGAGGTAGACGCCCAGAACCGTTGCCGCGAAGGCCGTGATGGCATGGGGCGCCACGTCGAGGGTGAGTTGACCTTTGGAGGCCAGCATCACCCCGAAAGCAACCGACATGGTGGTGAAGACGAGGCCAAGGGCCTGCACCAGCCTGTCGCGCGTCAGCTCAAGGCCTTGCAGGTACGGAACGAGGGGGAAGAAGGCGATGCCTGTGGCCGCCATTGCCATGCCTGACAGGAGCCCCGCAGGGGCCGAGGCCCACCGCTCCACCCGCCGCGAGACCGACAGCACCAGTTCACGCAGGCCCAACAGCCCGTAGATGACGATGATGACCCCGAGCGCCGCCGTGTTGATGGCCGCGTTGTCATCGCTGAGCCAACCCCTGCCCAGAAACACGCCAATCACAAGGCACACCAAGAACGGCCACAGACGGCGGGCAAGGGCGCCCACATTGCCCCCGTCCAGCATCTGCCAGATGTTGGTGAGAACGGTTGGCAGCACGAGGATGGCGGCGGCCTGAACAGGGGTCATCACCAGCACCATCAGCCCCATGGCAACCGGCGGCAGACCGAGCCCCAACATGCCTTTGATGGTCCCACCAGCCAGAAACGCCGCGCCGACGAGGAGGAGGGTCGTCATGGCAGCGTGCGTTCCTTTCCCACGGTGAGGAGGGCGGGGCCGACGGACCCCGTGCCAAAACCCGGCCAGCCTAGCGGCATGCGCGCTGTGCAGGTAGCACGCACCGGCAACCCAGCCACCTTGCTGCCGCACGCCTCAAGCAGCCACCAGCTTTGGCGATGGGATTGGCGCGCCAAGACTCTGCTGATCACGCCAAGCGTCGACGGCGGGGATGAGGAGGCCCGCTACCCCGGCAAGACGCTGTTGGGCGCACCCGATCTTCCTGCGGATGACACAGACCCACGGCCTGCGGCGCTTCACACCCAAGGATGCCCGCTCCGCAATCGGCGGTCGGCTCGCTCGATATCACCGCACGGCAATGGCACTAAGCGATGATGTGGCCCAGCCCGACTGTTGTGGCGCAGGCAGCGCGGACGGAATGGTGCCCGTCCGTCGTCAAGGATCGG
>JBCDCF010000198.1:0-6660 GCA_039182345.1 Pseudomonadota bacterium | reverse complement strand
GCGGCTTCTCCAAGAAGACGCCCGGCACCACCTTGTCTGAAGCGAAGACCCTTGCCGATGCGGCTGACGAGGCGGACGTTGTGTTGTTTGCCAGCTGGCACTCGCGCTATGCGCCTGCGGTGGAAACGCTGAAGACGCGGCTTGAACACACCACCATCAAGACCGTGCGCGTCACCTGGAAGGAAGACGTGCGTCAGTGGCATCCCGGCCAGACGTGGATTTGGCAGCCAGGCGGGTTTGGCGTGTTCGACCCAGGCATCAACGCCCTGTCGATCCTGACCCATGTGCTGCCGTCCTTCAGGCTCGTCTCCTCGGTCCTGTGGACGCCTGAGAACTGCAGCGCCCCCATCCACGCCGAACTCGCCTTCGTGGACGTGAACGGCGCGCCCATCGACGCGGAGTTCAACTTCGATCAGCCTGGCCCGCCCTCCTGGGACATTGAGGTGGAGACGGAGGCCGGCCGGTTCGTCATGTCCAAAGGCGGCGCGCACCTTAGCCATGACGGGACGTCCATCGTGGATGTGCCCGAGGCTGAGTATCGCGCCCTTTACGACCGCTTCTTGGAGCTTGTGGAAACGGGGGTCAGCGACGTTGACCTTGCCCCCTTGCGCCACGTGGCCGATTGCTTCTTGCGGGCCGACAACCACACCGTCGGACCATTCTACGAGGACCGGCCGGCCGCTCACTGAGCCCCCTAGCCGGCGATCCAACGACTGAAGAGGAGGTCACCCGTGGCCAACAAAGTCATCATCACGTGCGCTGTCACAGGGTCGATCCACACGCCCACCATGACGCCGCATCTGCCCATCACTCCGGATGAAATTGCCGCGGCTTCGGTGGGGGCGGCGGAGGCGGGTGCGTCCATCATCCACCTTCATGCGCGCGACCCTGAAAACGGCCGGCCGACGCCCGATCCGGACGTGTTCATGGGCTTCCTGCCGCGCATCAAGCAGCAGTGCGATGCGGTCATCAACATCACCACGGGCGGCGGCCACGGGATGAGCCTGGACGAGCGCCTCGCCGCCCCGCTGCGCGCAAAGCCGGAAATGTGTTCGCTCAATATGGGGTCCATGAACTTTGGTCTCTTCCCTGCGCTCGACCGCTACTCCACTTTCCAGCACGAGTGGGAGCGCCAGCACCTCGAAAACTCGCGCGACTTCATTTTCCGCAACACATTCAAGGATATCGAGTACATCCTCGACACCCTTGGCGAGGGGTGCGGCACGCGCTTTGAGTTTGAGTGCTATGACATTGGCCACCTTTATAGCCTGGCCCATTTCCTGGACCGGGGGCTCGTGAAGCCGCCATTGTTCGTCCAATCCATCTTCGGGATTTTGGGCGGGATCGGCACCCACCCTGAGGACGTGGCGCACATGAAGCGCACGGCCGATCGGCTGTTCGGCGATTCCTACCGCTGGTCGATCCTTGCTGCAGGGCGCCACCAGATGCCGCTGTGCACCATGGCCGCCATCATGGGCAGCAACGTGCGCGTGGGGCTTGAGGACAGCATCTACATCTCAAAAGGCAAGCTGGCGGAGAGCAACGCCGCGCAGGTGTCCAAGATCCGCTCGGTTCTTGAAAACATGTCCCTTGAGATTGCCACCCCGGCAGAAGCGCGCGAGATGCTGAGCCTCAAAGGCGGCGACCAGGTGGGCTTTTAGGCCGCGATTGGCACAAAAAAGCCTGCGCAGGGGGCTGCGCAGGCTCATGGTCGGCTGGGATCAGCGAGATTCGATGTCGATCTCGTCGAAGTAGACAAGGTCGACCCTGTCGCCGGCCTTGATGCCCATGTCCTTCAGCGCCTTGGGCGTGCTCACCACGGCAAGGCGCTGGTCGCCTGCCTCTGCTTCGAACACGATGGTTTCGTGGTCGGCGCCCACCTCGTGGATGGTGGTGGTGTAGCGGATCTCGCGCACCACCCTGTCGCTGGGCGCGCCTTCGATCACGTCGGTGTCGGTCACCACGGCGTAGGTGAAGGGAATGTCCTCACCGCCGCGGCGCACATCCACAACCAAGCCTTGGGTGATGATGATGTCGATCAGCGCATTCTCACGCCACACCGACAGATCGGACCCTGGCACCACGGGGACGGCGTACTGGTTGTTGTTGCGCAGCTTCACCAGCACTTCGGAGCGTGCGGGGTAGGTGCCGGCCACTTGGGCGCCGATCTTCACGGACTGGGCTTCGGCGAAGAGGGCCTCGTACTTGTAGCGCTCGCTCGCATCCGCGCTTGCCACGGCAAGGCTGAGGCCGAGGGCGGCGACAGGCAGTGCTAAAAACCGCATGGAAACCTCCTTGAGTGTTTGCGGGGGCGCCCATTTGCCGCGCCCTCCCGTTGGGGGGAATGACCGCGGGTTGCGGGGGTAAGTCAAGCGCAATTGAATTAAACCGTCGCTCTGTCCAAAGCGAAGGGCCGCGCCGCCGGTTACATCCAGCGCCGCCAGCGAAACAGGAAGGCCATCACCACCGCCGACAGCCCCATCACCCCAAGCGACAACAAGAAGCCATGGTGCCAGGCAAGTTCTGGCATGTAGCGAAAGTTCATCCCGAAGATGGAGCTGATCAACGTTGCCGGCAGGAACATGGCCGCCAGCATGGAGATGATCTTCATAATCTGGTTCTGGTCCAGATCGATGAGGCCGAGCATGGCGTCCAGCAAGAACTCCACCTTGCCGTCCAACGCCTCGGCAAACTCCGACAAGGACCGAAGGTCTTCCACCATGGTTGCAATGGCGGTGTTGTCGTAGGTGTCTTTGGCAATGGTGTCGGCATGTTGGCGCAGGAACAGGGCAAGCCGCTGGAGGCTCACCAGGCTGTCCTGGACCTTGAGGAGGTGGCTCCCGTGCCAGCCCAACGACTTGATCAGCACCTGCACACGCCGGGAGGAGCGCCGTGAGTTGGCGCCTGAGCCAAACACCTCGTTCATCACCGTGTCGATTTGATTGCCGAGGTGGGCGAGCCTGTCGGCCAGCCTGTCGATGGTGGCGCCCAGCAGTGCAAACAAAATCCCTTGGGGGGAGTGGGGCCTGTCGCCGGCGCGGTTGAACTGCTTTGCGATCACGTCATACGCGAGCGCCCCGGGCTGGCGGATGGTGAGGAGCGTCGTCTCGGTCAAAATGCAGGTGACGGGGGTCTGTGTGCGGGCGGCCAGTTCGCGCGAGAGGCCCGTATAGGTCATCAAGAAGGTGTTGTTGGCGGCGATGAGGCGGCTTGAGGTTTCAATGCGCCCCAACTCCTCGCTGTCGGGCACATCGATGGAAAGCTGGCGTTCCACCTCCGTCACCGTCGCATCGTCCGGGGCGATCAGGTCGATCCACATGGGCGTGCCGGGCAGGCCCTTTTCAAGGTCGGGATCATCGATCCGTTCCATGCCGTCGGGACCGGGGAGGAAGACGGTCAGCATGTCCATGCTCCAAAGCCGTACACCAGGACGCTTTGGCATGGCGGGGCCCTGCAACCAACAGCGACGGCCGCAATTGTGGCACGAATGGGTGGACAGCGCCCGCCCCGACCGCCATGAGCAGGCCATGACCGTCATCGTCCTCGGCAATGCCTTGATCGACACCACCTTTCGCGTGCAGCGCCTCCCAAGGACAGGCGAAACGGTGCTTGCAGCGGCAAAGGCGGTGGATCTTGGCGGCAAGGGGCTCAACCAGGCGGTGGCCGCCGCTATGGCAGGGGCGCCGACACGGCTCTTCACCGCCCTTGGTGAGGATGATGCCGGCCGCCTCGTCAGCCAGCGTCTTGAGGCGATCAAAGGCCTTGAGGTCAGGGCTTGGCAGCGCACTTTTCCCACCGACGAATCGGTGATCGTCGTTGCGGGCGATGGGCAAAACACCATCGTCAGCACCCATCAGTGCGCCCGCTCCATCACCGACGATGATGTGGATGAGGCGCTGTCTGGCGCTGCGCCCGACGATGTGTGGGTGATGCAGGGGAACCTCGACCTTTCCGTGACCGTGCGCGCCCTTCAAGAGGCGCGCGGCAAGGGCCTGCGCACGGTGTGGAACCCTGCACCGGTCCCCAATGGTCTGGCTGAAGCCAAGAACGCTGCCGACATCATGGTGGTGAATGAGGTGGAGGCGGCCGCCCTTTTGGGGGGCGATCCGGCCGCGATGGACCCCCGCCGCATTCCGGCCGATGCCCTCAGCGGAGTGTTGGTCGTCACCCTTGGGGCGGAGGGCGCGCTGATTGTGGCAGAGGGGAAGCGCACGCACATGCGCGCGCCAGCAGTGACCGCGGTGGACACCACGGGGGCGGGCGATGCCTTCGTTGGCACCATGGCGGCAATGCTTGCCTCGGGCGCGTCCCTTGTGGCCGCCACACAGCGCGCCGTCACCGCTGCCAGCGATGTGGTGACACGCCAAGGTGCCTTTGGCGCCATCACAACTATGGCTATTTCTTGATTCCGGTGGCCTGTCCGGACACACTGACACGCGTGAAACATGTCGGAAGGCTGTGGCGGACGACGCCGACTGCGCGCCAAGGGCGAAGAAGCAACAACGCCGCTTCGGTGGTGAAGGCGCTCCTGGGTGTCGGCGGCGCACCTTACAATGGAAACTGACGACAAATCCCGCAAAGGCCAGCGCGCGACCATCAAGGACGTTGCGCGCCTTGCCAATGTGTCCATCGCCACGGTCTCCAACGTGGTGAACGGAACCAAGCCTGTGCGCGCGCAGACCCGCCTTGCGGTGGAGCACGCCATTCAGGCGCTGGACTATCGGCCCCAGTCCATGCGGCGCGGTCCGTTCGAGGCGGCGGCGGACGGGAAGGGCCTGCCACGGCTGATTGTCGTCGGTTACGTGTCGCTGGACTTCATTGCCACCTTGCCCTCGCTGCCCACCCAGAGTTCGCGGGTGACGGCGGAGAGCATTGAAAAAATGCTCGGCGGGCCGGCGGCCAATGTGGCCTCCATGGCGGCAGGGCTCGGCCCGCCCTTTTCCCTCAAGGTCGAGCTTGTGACCCAGATGGGGGATGACGAGGACAGCGCCTGGGCCATCGATGCGTTGGCCGAAAACGGTGTCGATACCGCTGGCGCCTTCCGCCGGGCCGGCGAGCGCTTGTCGCGGTGCATGGTCCTCGTCACACAGGACGGTCGCCACACCATCATCAACGAACTCCTGTCGGTGCCCCAGCACGACCTCCTGTTTTATCTTGAGACGGAGGAGCGGCCGGCGCGGCGCACGTGCATCCACGTGGAAGGCTTTCAGCTGGGCCCCCTGGCGCCCTTCCTGCCGGGCCTGCGCGAACATGGGTTCTTGCTGTCCACCCACGGGGCGGGTCTGTCAGGCGTCTGGCGCACGCCCGAGGGGCTTCATGAACTTCAGAGCCTGTTCAACGTGGTGTTCCTGGATGCCAAGGCGGCGAGCGAAGCCACCGGCCTTGCGGGTACGGCAAGCTTTGAGACGGTGCTGTCGGCGGTGGACGAATCGGTTCAGTCGGCGGGGCAGGGGCGCACCATCGTCACCTGGGGCGGCGAGGGGGCGGTGTTACTGCGCCCGGGCGCGCCGCCACTGCGCCAGAAGGCGCCTGAGGTGAAGGTGGCCGACACCACGGGCGCGGGCGATGCGTTCGCCGGCATCTACCTGGCCTCATGGCTACGCGACGGGGACGAAGAGGCGGCTGTGCTGCGCGCCGTCCACGGGGCCGCACTCACCGTGACGGCGGTGGGCGCACAGGGCCGTTTCGTGCGGGCGGACGATTTGCCGTTGGTCTCGGGCGAGCCGACAGCCGCGCCATAAAGGCCCTGTCGGCAACAGCGCTTGCGATCAACAGCACCCCCACCGTGCCGAGCTGCCAGGCCTGGCTGATGTTGGCGAGCTGAAGCCCAGCCTGGAGCGTTGTGACCACGAGCACGGCCAACACCACGCCGAGCACGCTCCCCATGCCGCCCAGAATGTGGGTTCCGCCGAGGACGGCGACAGTCACCGACAACAACTCCATGCCAAGCCCAGCATCGGGCCGCGCGGTCTGAAACCAGGCGAGTTGCATGATGCCGGCCACCGCCGCCATCGCCCCGCTCGCCATATAGAGGCAGAACCGCACGCGGACGATGGATACTCCGGCGCGGTAGGCGGCGTGCTGTGCGCTTCCTGCGGCGATGACGTGGGCGCCGAACCGGCTGTGGCGCAAGACGACGTGCAATGCCACCGCCACCGGCACGAACACGAACAGGACGTGGTTGGGCAGAAGCCAGGTCGTACCTTGGGCAAGGGCGGCAAAGGTCTGTGGCACACCGCCGATGGGCGCACCGCCCGTCAACGCCACCGCAAGGCCGCCATAGGTGAGCATTGTGGCAAGGGTTGCCATGAACGCATCCACCCCGAGGACGGCGATGATCGCCCCATTGACCGCCCCCAGGGCCGCTCCCAGAGCGAGGCCGATCAGCCCAGCCGCCACCACAGGCACGCCAGCGGCAAGGAGCGCTGCCACGCTGAGCCCCGTCAGGCTCATGATTCCGCCGAGGGAAAGGTCGATCCCCGGCCCGCCCCCCATCATCACCGCCATTTGTGCCAGACCGAGGACGCCGAGCACAGGCATATACTGAAGGACGAAGGTGAGTGTGGCCGTCTGCAGGAAGAAGGGCGACAGCGCTGCCGACACAACCACCACGGCCGCCAGGAGCATCGCGAGGACGGCGCTGCGTCCGCCGAGCGCCGT
>JBCDCF010000197.1:0-6663 GCA_039182345.1 Pseudomonadota bacterium | reverse complement strand
GATTCCGCGCCGCACCTTGCCTACCTGAAGGACAAGTACGGCATCGAGTTCCCCGAACCGCCAGACCCTGGCCTCGCTCCAGCACTCCCTCCAGAGGAGACGCTGGACTCAATGGCGGGAGTGATCAGCCAATTGGTGCAGTACGCATACCGGTGCGACAGCTCCGACCTTGGCCTCATCATGGGCATGCGCTCCCCCTATACGGCCGAGGTGGATATGCCCACCCACCGCCTGCGCAAGCGCCTTGAGCGGTTGCGCCTTGTGCGCCCACCCCGCCCGTTCGACCGCAAGGCCGCCAAGCGCAAGGCGATGCTGTCCCGCAGAGCGCGTGCGGAAGGGGCCGACCAATGATGGAGCGGATGGTGATCCACATCGGCCACCCCAAAACGGGGACGGCATCGCTGCAGGCCACCTTCCAACGCAGCGCCGACGTGCTGGCCCGCAACGGCCTTTACTATGAGACCGTCGACCGCAACCAGCAGCGTGTGGCCCGCGCCTACAATGCCTCCTTTCGCCGGGAGGGCGACGAGGCCTGCCGCACCCGCTTTTTGGCAAACGCCCGCAAGACCGAAGCGCCCTTGGGGCTGTTCTCATCGGAATTGTTGATACGCCTGACCGATGAGGAGTTGGACACCTTCCTCAACGACATGCACCATGTGGCACAATCGCTAGAAGTGCTGGTCTATGCCCGCCACCCCATTCCCTTTGCCGACAGTGCCGCCCACCAGGGCCTTCGCACCGGCAAGTCGCTGGAACGATCCATAGTCCGTCCGACGTTCATCCCATTTGCCGAACTCCTCCCCAAATGGGTGGAAAGGGTGGGGCGTGAGAACGTCACCGTGCGCCCGTTCGACAGAGCAATGCTCACCAACGGCGACGTCATCGACGATGTGCTCACCACCATCGGCGCTCCGGAAGCCATCGACGGCCTGACCCGTATGCGCGTGAACGAGGGACTGTCCGCGCCCGCAGCCCTCATCATGGACAAAATGGTCCTCATGCACGGCGGCCAACTCTACAAGGAGGCGGTGCGCGCGGTGGAGCAGATCAAAGGCCCCCGCTACGTCCTTCCTCCCGAAGCCCATGCAAGGGTGATGGAGTTTGCCGCCCCGCACCTTGCCTACCTGAAGGACGAGTTCGGCCTGACGCTCAAGGCCCCAAAGCAGGCGCCGCCTGAGCCGCACAATCTGTCCGAGGCGGAAATCCAGTCCCTCGCGGTCCTCCTCCTCAACCTTTGCGACTATGCACAGGTCTGTGGCGAGTCCCGTCTTGGCCGGTGGCTTGGCCTGCACGGCCCGTTTTCCAGCCGACGCGGCAAGGGCGTCGCTCTGGCGCAAAGGGTGTTCAAGTCCAAGCGGCGCGCCGTCTCCTGGCGATCCAAAGAGGCAAAGGCCGCCGCGCAAAGCGAACGCCGCCGCGGTCCGCGCACCGGCAAGCGGCCACGCAAGGGCCTGTTCGGCCGAAAACGCAAGTCAGCGCGCGGGTAGGGCAGGCGCGCTCTATCCACAGTCCCGTCGACCCGTGAGCGCGGATCAGTAGGTGCGTCGGTCAGAAGCCTGCTATCACTGTCCCACATTGGGGCGGAGGCATCCGGACGGTCATGGCAGGCAGCGTCAACAAAGTCATCTTGATCGGCAATCTGGGCGCGGATCCTGAAATCCGCAGGACTCAGGACGGCCGGCCCATCGCCAACATGCGCATTGCAACCACCGAAACCTGGCGCGACCGCAACTCTGGCGACCGCCGGGAGAAAACCGAGTGGCACCGCGTGGTGGTGTTTTCCGAAGGCCTTTGCAAGGTCATCGAAAACTACGTGAAGAAAGGGTCCAAGGTCTATATCGAGGGTCAGCTCCAGACCCGCGAGTGGGAGGACCAGCAGGGCCAGAAGCGCTACACGACCGAGGTGGTTCTGCAGAACTTCAACGGCGTTCTGCAGATGCTCGACAGCCGCAATTCGGGCGGCGATTACGACCGCGCCTCAGGACCCGGCGATTATGGCCAGGACCGCTCCCGCGGCGGCGGCAGCCAGAACAACCGCCCGGCCATGGCGGACGAGCCCTTTGACGACGACATCCCGTTTTGAGGCTTGAGGTGGTGGACCGGGTCAGCGATCCCGGCCACCCCGACCGCCCCAACGAGGACCGATGCGGGCAAAACGGCGCCTTCGCCTGGGTGATCGACGGGGCGACCGGCCTTGGCGACACACCACTCCTGTCCGCCCCCAGCGACGCCGCATGGCTGGCGACGGTCCTGCACGAGGCGTTTTGCGAAGCGGCCGACCAAGCCACATCGCCCGCCGCGCTCTTGACGCTCGCCGCAGACGTGGCGGCCCGCCGCTTTGTGGCTGAGCGGCACAGGGCCCCCGATCACCGCTATGAGATCCCCACCGCCTCCGTCATGCTCGCCCACTTTGGCGATGACGGTGTCCACATGGCCGAGCTTGGCGATTGTGCCGCCCATATGCGCACAGGCGAACAGCGTGTGCGCTATGGCGGTGCCGCAGCAGGGCGCGAGAGGGAGCGGCAGAACGCGCGCAGACTGATGGCCGAAGGCCTCCCCATGGGTGTGGGCAAGGGCCGCAGCCCTCAGTTGCTCGCCTTTTTGAGAGACGTGCGCAACCGTGCCAACGCGCCAGGCGGCTACCGTGTGATCTCACCGGAGCCTGAGAGCGCTGCTCCCGCGCGCTGCCACCACCACCGGGCCGTTGCAGGGGAGGCGCTCCTCCTCACCGACGGGTACGAGGCGGCCATCGACGACTACGGCCTTTATACCGCCGCCAGCCTGATGGACGAGAGCGCAACCCTTGCCACCCCCCTTGCCGCCCTTCGCGCGGTGGAGCGGGACGACCCCCTGTGCCAACGCCACCCGCGCTTCAAGCCGTCGGACGATGCGACGGCGCTTTTCCTCCGTTACGGCGCCGTTCAGGTGTGACCGGCCAAACCATCCGCCATGACGCCGGTGTGACGGCATGGGATGTGAGGAGATGTGGTGTGGTTCGGCAATTGATGGCGATGGCGGCCATGTGCGCCGCCTTGATGACAGCGGTGCCCGTTGCAAGCGCGGGGTCCATTGCCCCAGGCGACTATAAGGTGGTGTCAGGCCGCTCCGTTGCAGGGTTCGAGGTCAAAGGCGTCCCCGGCAAGGTGCGCGGCAAGATGCGCATGACGGAGGGCACACTCTCCTTCGGCCCAGGCCTTCGCACCCTCCGCGGCGAAATCACCCTCGACGCCCGTTCCTTGCGAGTGGGCAACAAGACCGCCGCACGGTCCATGCGCGGCCGCGATGGCTTCTTCGTCGAGCGCCACCCGAAAATCCATTTCGTCGTCACCGACTTTCAGATGGTCGGCGACACCGTCAACGTCACGGGCGACCTTACCGTCAAAGGGGTGACGCGCCCTATCACGCTGTCGGGCGAGGTGCTGTCGGCCAAGCGCAACCGCGTCGTTTTGCAGATGACGGGCACGCTGGACAGGACGAAGTTCGGCATTACCGCCGGCCGCCCCCTTTATTCCAAGAAGGCGCAGCTCAGCCTTGGTGTCACCGCCCGCAAGTGACGGGCGCGTTGGCCGCCGTCAGCCGAGAAGATCGGCGATGGCCTTCCTGAACGGCGCGCCAAGGTCCTCGCGATCAAGACCGTAGGCGACGTTGGCGCTAAGGAAGCCGATCTTCGAGCCGCAGTCGTACGTGGTGCCGTCGAACTTCAGGCCCTTGAAGCCCTCGTCCTTCATCAGGCGCAGCATGGCATCGGTGATCTGGATTTCGCCGCCGGCACCTGTCTCTTGCTTCTCCAGAAGCGCAAAAATGCTAGGCTGGAGAATGTAGCGGCCGGTGATGATGAGGTTGGACGGCGCGCTCCCCTGGGGCGGTTTTTCCACCATCCCCGTCACGGAATAGACGTTGCCGGCGCTCCCGGCATCCTCCACCTCCACAACGCCGTACTGGTGGGTCTGGTCTTCAGGCACCTCCTCCACGGCAATGACGTTGCCGCCATGGTTGCCGTAAACGTCCATCATCTGGGCGAGGGCCCCCTTTTCGTTCTTGATGATCACGTCGGGCAGGAGAAGGGCGAACGGCTCATCCCCCACAAGGTGGCGCGCGCACCAGACTGCATGGCCGAGCCCCAAGGGCGCTTGCTGGCGTGTGAAGGACACTGTGCCCGCGGCAGGAAGCTCGCGCTTGAGCGTTGCGAGCGCGTCATCCTTACCGCGCCGCTCCAGGGTGTCTTCCAGTTCAAAGGCCATGTCGAAATGGTCCTCGATGACGCCCTTGTTGCGGCCCGTGACGAACACGAACTGCTCGATCCCCGCCTCGATGGCCTCGTCGACCACGTATTGCAGGACGGGCCTGTCCACGACGGTCAACATTTCCTTCGGCATGGCCTTGGTGGCGGGCAGGAACCGCGTGCCGAGTCCGGCAACGGGAAGAACGGCTTTTCTGACGGGCTTCATGGCCTTGAACGGTCTCTTTGCTTCAGCGGTGGGTGGCGGTCGCGGATGGCTGCCCCGTCAGGTCCCCATGGCCAGTCGGTAGCGGAACACGCGCTCCACAAGCAGGCCGAGGAACACAAACCCGAAGGTGCACCCGAAATAGTAGTATGGGTCAAAGAAATCGCTTGTGTAGTCCGGGAAGTAGTGCGTTCGCGTAAATTCCGTCGCGTGGAAGAACGGATTATAGTATAGGTACTTCAATACGGCCGTTGGCAGCGTATCTGCCGTGTAAAACATACCTGAAATGATGTTAAGCGGCATGGTGATGATGGCAAAGATCGTTCCCCAGAACTTAAACCACGATTTTATCAAGAGATTGATCGCGCCGACGCCGATGGCCATCAACGCATTGCAGACCCCCGGCAACAGCGACACCACGAAATTCTGCGGTGAGTCCGGCCGGTAGATCAGCGCGAAAAACGCCGTGATCAGGGTAAACAGCGCCAGAAGCGTCATGTAGTTGACGATGAGGCCGCCCAGCATCAGGTCCAAAGGCCTCACCCCTGGCACAACCAGCGCGCGCTTTTGACGCGCCACACCGCGATCGCACCCCTGCACGCCGCCGCGGAACATGGTGATGGGCAAAATGCCCGTCATGATGAACAGCATGACGTAGTCGCCAGCCCCAGGAATGCGCAGGCGGATGGTGGAAAACACCAGCGTCATCAACAAGATCATCGCCAGCGGCTCGATGATGGCCGTCAGCACGCCGAGCGGCGATTCCCTGTGGCGCAGCATCATTTCGCGCAGCGCGACGGCCCAGACAATGCGCGCCTGTGCGTTGAGGGAGCGGACCACGGCGGTCATGGGGCAAGGCTACCCATGGGGCAGGAACGAGGCTGTCAGCGCCTCGCAGCTCTGCGGATGGTGGGGGTCGCTTTGGAACATGGCGCTTCGGCCTTCTGCAACGTAGGCGGTCTCTCGGGCGCCGCGGTCAAGCCAGAAGGGGCCGCCGCGCCCGACCGGGCTATTGTGCACGGCTGGCCCGATCGACGCTGACTCATGGTGTAACGCCACAACGTCGGGCGTGACAACAATCCTGTGGCCTGCCTCATTGACGCGCAGGCAAAGGTCGACATCGTTGCAAAGGACAGGAAAGCGCCGGGCGTCGAACCCGCCGACGGCGCGAAACAAGGGGGTACGGATCGCAAACAGCGCGCCTGTCACAGCGCTCACCGTCCCGATGTGGGTTTGGCGGGCAAGGTAGCCAGGGTCCTCGCCCTTGATGCCGCGCTCCAGGTGCCGCACCGCCCCGTCAGCGGCAAGGACGAGGCCCGAGTGCTGGACCGTGCCGTCGGGGTAGAGGAGTTTGGCACCGGCAATGCCGATATCCGGCCGCATGGCGGTGTCGGCTAACTTCACCAGCCAATCCGGGTCCGTGACGCTCACATCGTTGTTGGCGAAGACGAGGAGGTCGCCCTTGGCCGCCGCCGCGCCAAGATTGTTGAGGGCGGCGAAGTTGAAGGGCCTGTCATCGCGCATCACCTGTGCCCGCCCCCGCCGCGCTGCGTCGGCAAGGAGGGTGAGGGCGGTGGGATCGACGGTGCCATTGTCCACCAGGATCAGTTCGTAGGCGATCCCGCGGGTGATCCTCACGCTGTCCAAAAACCGCGCCAGGTGCTGGGGCGCATCGCGCGTTGCCACAATGATGGACGCAAGGCGCGGCGACGGCCCCGCCACGCGAAAGCCCCGCCCGTGCCGGCGGACAGTGCACCCGTCCGTCGCCTTGCCAAGGCTGGTGGCCACAGCGGCGGCATCGCTCTCCTCCCGCGCCAGCGACGCCGCACCGGCGTGGTGGACGAGAACCAGAGGAACGTGCGTCGTTGTGGGGGCGGTGAGCGCGCGCGTCAAAGACGACAGACCGGGAGCATCCATGAAGAAAAGCCCCGGCACAGCGCCAAGGCACACCGCCCGCTCCCGATCGAACGGCCCATGAAGCCGCGGTGCGGTGCGAATGCCGAGCACCCGTCGGTCTTCGTCGGCGGTGACGACCTCGCCAGCCGTTCTGCGCAATGCGGCAATGGCATGGGGGGCAAGGCAGGCGCCTGAAGGGAGGGTGATGTTGGCCGCTTTGCCATCCACCACCTGCACCAACGGGTCGCCGATGGCGGCCACACTGGAAAGGGTTCTTGCGCGGTGCGGTCCGTCGGCGACGGTCCCATCACTGTGGCAGTCG
>JBCDCF010000196.1:0-6721 GCA_039182345.1 Pseudomonadota bacterium | reverse complement strand
TGTCCATGTGCTGCATGGCGCCCTGGTAGGCCTGGATGCCGGAGAACTTGAGGCCGGGCGCAGCATCGATGGCTTTGGCAATGGCCACGACGTCTTCCGTGGTGGTGACGCCGCAGCGACCCGCCCCGCAGTCGATCTCCACAAGGCACTCGATGGTGGTGCCGTGACGCTCGGCGGCCTCAGACAGGTCTTTGACGTTGTCGATGTCGTCAACGCACACGATGGTGCGCGCGCCAAGCTTGGGGATGCGGGCGAGACGATCGATCTTCTGCGGGTCGCGCACCTGGTTGGAGACCAGAACGTCCTTGATGCCGCCGCGGGCGAAGACTTCGGCCTCCGACACCTTCTGGCAGCACACGCCGACGGCGCCGCCAAGCTCGTGTTGGAGTTTGGCCACGTCCACCGACTTGTGCATTTTGCCGTGGATGCGGTGGCGCACGCCCATCTGTTTGGCGAAGTCGCCCATCTTGCGCACGTTGCGCTCAAGGGCATCCATGTCGAGCACAAGGCACGGGGTTTGGATGTCGGCCTCGTCCATGCCGACCACGGCGGGAACGTCGTAGCCGACGTCCACATCGTTCATGTTGAAGGGTGCGTTCATCTGCTGTCTCCCACTAGGTCTTGATCCAGGGCAGCTTGTCGAGGTCGACATTGCCGCCGGTCACGATGACGCCCACGCGTTTGCCCGCGAAAACGTCCTTGTTCTTGAAGATGGTGGCGAGCGGCACGGCGCAGCTCGGCTCCATGACGATCTTCATGCGCTGCCAGGTGATGTACATGGCATCGATGATTTCCTGCTCCGAGGCCGTGAAGATGTCGGTGACGAAGTTCGACACGAAGTGCCAGGTGTTTTCCTTCAAAGGCACCTTGAGCCCGTCGGCAACGGTCTGGGGCGCATCGTCGGCAATGATGTGGCCGGCTTTGAAGGAGCGGTAAGCATCGTCCGCCTGCTCGGGCTCGGCGGCGTAGATCTTCACCTCAGGCGCTGCGGTGGAAAGGTTCAGGCACGTGCCCGAAACCATGCCGCCGCCGCCGATGGGGGCAATCACCGCATCAAGCCCGCCGCCGTCGAGCTCCGCCACCTGTTCCATCAACTCGCGCGAGCAGGTGCCCTGGCCGGCAATGACCCGCGGGTCATTATAGGGGTGGACGAAGTCGGCGCCCGTTTTCTCCACCACTTCGGCAAACACAGCTTCACGTGAGGAGGTGGACGGCTCGCACTCCACCACCGTGCCGCCATAGCCCTTCACAGCCTCCTTCTTGGCGTCGGGTGCTGTGCGGGGCATCACCACCGTGCAAGGGATGCCGCGACGGCCGGCCGCGTAGGACAATGAGAGGCCATGGTTGCCTGAGGAGTGGGTGGCAACGCCGCGCTCGGCATCCGCGTCGCTCAGCCCGAACACGGCATTGCAGGCCCCGCGCACCTTGAACGCGCCGGCCTTCTGGAAATTCTCGCACTTGAAGAAGAGCTTTGCGCCCGTCATCCCATCGAACGTTGAGGATGTGAGGACGGGGGTGCGGTGGATGTGGGGTTCGATGCGCGCGTGGGCGTCCAGCACATCCTGGTAGGTGGGCAGTTGAGCCGGGGCGAACTGGTCCATCAAGATCTTCCTTTGTGGCCCCGGCCGGGGCAGGTTTGACAGTCACCGTGCCGGCGGACGCGGCACGCATTCTCTTGCGGGCGCTCGTTTTCCTGCCGCCAGCGTCAGGCGGCGAGGGAAGCGGGCCCTCGCGCCCCTGTGCGATAGGAGGCCTGCGCTGCGGCAACGCCCGAACCGAGCGCGATGGGGTAACTAAGGTCCTTCATGGCCATTTCGATGGTGGCAATGCCGGAAAGAGCCATCGTTTCGGTCATGGCGCCCAGGTGGCCGATGCGAAAGGCTTTGCCCGCCATTTTCCCGAGCCCAATCCCGTACGAGACGCCATAGGCGCGGTAGGCATGCTCGGTGAGGGCTTCAGCGTCCATCCCCTCAGGCACCAGGATGGCGGTGACGGTGTCGGAATAAAGGTCAGGCGAAGTGGCCACCATGTTAAGGCCCCACGCGTTGACCGCAGCACGCACCCCGTCAGCAATGCGGCGGTGGCGGGCAAAGACGTTGTCCAGCCCCTCCGCCAGAAGAAGGTCCACCGAAGCTTTTAGCCCGGCCATGATTTGCAGCGGTGGGGTGTAGGGAAAGCTGCCCTGGTCCGTGGCCGCCAACATGTCGCGCATATCAAGGTAGGCTCTGGCGCAGCGGGCGGTCTCCATGGCGGCTGCCGCCCTCTCGCTGACGCCGACAATGGCCATGCCTGTGGCCAGCATGAAGCCCTTCTGGCTCCCTGTGACGGCAAGGTCAACGCCCCACTCGTCCATGCGAAAATCCATGGACGCGATGGAAGAGACGCCGTCCACGCACAAAAGGGCGGGATGACCAGCTTCATCCATTGCCTTGCGCACGGCACCGACATCGCTCAACACGCCGGTCGCTGTCTCATTATGGGTGACGAGGACGGCCTTGATGGTGTGGTCCGTGTCGGCGCGAAGGCGCTCGCCAATTATGTCCGCAGGGGCGCCGCTGCCCCACGGCCGTTCAATCACCACAACGTTGAGGCCGTGACGACGGCACAGGTCAATCCAGCGGTGGGAGAACACACCGTGGCGGGCTGCAAGCACAGTATCACCTGGTGACAAGGTGTTGGTGACGGCCGCCTCCCACCCTGCCGTACCCGAGGCCGGGAAGGTGACGACACTGCCGCGCTCGGTCTTCAGAACAGCCTTGAGGCCGTCAAGAAGCGGGCCCAGCATGTTCACAAAGTCGGGCGCCCTGTGGTCGATGGTCTGAACCGCCATGGCGTGGCGCAGGTGGTCGGGCATGTTTGTGGGGCCAGGGATAAAGACCGGATTTTGTCCGGCAAAAAGCCCACCATCGTCACGCATAGCTCTCCCTCCCCTTGTTCCCAGAAGATTTAGAGCGCGCCTCCGCCAGCGTCAATTTTTCTGAAAATATTTTTCATTTTTACGATGATCACCTCCTATGCAATGATTTTTCGACGTTTTTGATTTTTTCATTTTCGGATAAGCATTTTTCATTGCCGAATTTCTTGCGTGGCATAGATCCCTTTCGCAACCATGAAGGGCGACAGCGATGGCAACCGGTGTTGGACAAAGACGGGCCCGTGGGCGGCCACGCAGCAGCCCTGACGAGGCACCCCAGGGCACCGTCCAGGCCCTCGATCGCAGCCTTTATCTCCTGCGCACATTGGCAAAAACCGGCAGCGGCACACTGACCGATCTTGCCCTTGCGGCCGGCATTCCCGCGTCCACCGCCCACAGGATCCTCGCCACCCTGCAAAAGCACGATTTCGTGGAGTTCGACACCACCACACAGGCGTGGACGGTGGGGGTCGAGACCTTTCGCGTCGGCAGCGCCTTCGTCCAGCGCACCAATGTGGTAGACGCCAGCCGAGACGTGATGCGCCAGCTCGCCGACGATTTGGGGGAGACCGCAAACCTTGGCCTGTGTCACGCCGGCGCGGTGGTGTTCATTGCCCAGGCAGAGGGCCATAACCCCATCCGCGCCTTCTTCCGCCCTGGCACCCGCGGGCCACTGCATGCGTCGGGAATCGGCAAGGCGCTTCTCGCCACAATGGCGCGCCATGAGGTGACGGCCCACCTGAAGAGCGAGGGTCTGCCTGCCTTCACCCCCAAAACGCTCACAGCGCCAAGCGATCTGTTCGCCGAGCTGGAGCGCATTCGCAGCCGCGGCTATGCCCTTGACGATGAAGAGCGTTACCTTGGCATGCGCTGCGTGGCGGCCCCCGTCTTCAACACATTTGGCGAGGCGGTGGCGGGCCTTTCGGTCTCAGGCCCCACCGTGCGCTTTCCCGACGAGGGGCTTGCGGAGGTGGGCGCGAAGATCAGGCGCGCCGCACTGACGGTCACTGACAGGATTGGCGGCACCGCCCCCAGCGCGGCACCGATGGGGGCGTGAGGGTCAGTTGCCCTCCCCGCGGAGAGAGATCATGCGCTCAAAGTCCGCAATTCTGTGGGCGGTGACCGCGCAGGTACACTCCACGGAGTAAATGCCGGCAATGGTCCCACCATCGGCCAAGTTGTACTCGGCACGGCACGTGGCGTCGCGAAACTTAATCCAGTCGTTCTGCGCCTGCCGCAGCTCTTTCTTGGCGTTTTCCTCGTCGGTGTAACCATCATAAAGGTTTAGAACCTTAGGCCACAGTTCGTTCAATTTGGCATCGGCGGCATCCGCCACCTTGGACCCACAATTGACGAGGTCCACCGTGGTTTGCGCGTTGGCACAGACTGTCGTGGAATCGCACAGATCGCTCGCGTGGGCCGCGCCGAGCCCGCCAGCCAACACCAACACCGCCAAAGCCGTTCTCATGGACGTCGCCCCCTCTTGACCGGCCCAAGCGACCGTTGCCCTTGGTTAGCGCGCTTTGGGTCTTGAGAAAACCAACGCTCAGCCACAGTGCGCCGGTTCGACCTGGCAATGCCTGATTGCACTTCCAAATGCGGCCAACTGAAGGAAATATTTCAACGCTGGTAGGTGAACATGCCTATCGGCAGGCTCTTGAAGAGCGTTAATGTAATGAAACAGGTCATTGACAAAATGACATTATCCAAGACATGCCAACCCCCAGATTTGGTCTTTTGAAAGGATGTCGCCGTGGCAGAGGAAACCGCCGGTCAACCGATCCAACCGGAAATCACCACCGTCAAAATCAACAACACGTTCTTTGGGCCTTTCTTCGTTAGCGGACTGGCCGCGCAGACGAACCCCGTGCAAGTCGTTGATGAGAACACAGCGGTTCTTCCGGCGTTTCAAGGTGGCTTGGGAACCGAGCTTTTCTTCAACCTCACACTGTTTGGTGAAGGCTTTGGTGTCGGGCCCGACGGCCGATTCACAGGCACGATCAAAGGCTATAAGTCCGAGCAGGTTGGTGAGCCAGACAACTCATGGGAGTTCATCAACCTCTCCACGCCTCTCGACATCTTCAACAGCCAGGTCACCTCGCCCGAAGTGACGTTCCCCGACCTTCTGGTGGTGCCCCTGCGCTACCGCTATTTGGGCAGCGACCAGGACGACACCTACATCCTCGGCGCCTTTGACGACATTGCCCGTGGCGGGAACGGCGCGGACACGTTCAATGGCCTGACCGGCAACGATTCCCTCGTCGGCGAAGGCGGCAAGGACACGCTGAACGGTGAAGAAGGCACCGATACGCTGCGGGGCGGCGATGGCGCAGATTCCCTCGACGGTGGCCAGGGTGACGATTTCATCAAAGGCAACGACGGCGGCGACGACATCAGCGGCGGCGGCGATGACGACACCATCATCGGCGGCAACGGCGCTGACACCTTGAACGGCGGCGCCGGCGCCGACGACATGTCTGGCGGTCGCGCCGCAGACGTCATGAACGGTGACGGCGGCAAGGACGTGATGATCGGCGGCGATGGTGCCGACACCATGAACGGCGGCGGCGGCAGTGACGACATGAGTGGCGGTGTGGGCCGCGACGACATGAGTGGTGGCGCCGGCGACGATGTGGTGAGCGGCGGCAAGGGCGCTGACACCATCGATGGCGGCGAAGGCAGTGACACCTTGTCCGGCGGTGCGTCCGGCGATGAGATCACCGGCGGCCAGGGTGCTGACGTGATCTTCGGCAATGATGGCAACGACAGCCTCTCCGGCGGCGGCGCCACAGACGAGTTGTTTGGCGGTGCCGGCAACGATACCCTTGAAGGCGGCGCCACGTCAGACTTCATCGTCGGTGGGGCTGGCGACGATCTTCTGGCAGGCAACACCAACGGCACGCCAACGCCCGATTTTGCCACCGACTTCTTCGTCTTCTCCGATGAGTTCGGCACCGACATCATCACCGATTTCGAAACGGGGTTCGATTTGATCTTGCTCGATCTCACCGAAGACCAAGTGTCCGTGATCGAAATTGGCGATGACGTGTTGATCACGGCCGACACAGGCGCCGGCCAGATCCTTGTGGAGGACGGCGCGATCAACAACTTCGACGCCGACATCAACATCCTTTACGGCTGATCGCGCCGGCGATCTCCCGACACAGCCACCGACCCTGCGCGGCCGGTGGCGCTCCCTGGATTGCGATGATAGCCGGTCCAGAAACGGCCCTTGATTAGCAATGCAAAGGTGCCGCGCGCACAGGGACGCACGGCTTCGTCAGCGTACAGACAGCCGCTATTCGCAGACCGAGATGCGGGTCTGCGTGGGAATACAAGTGAACTCGCACAGAAGACGCGATAAGTCTTGAGACACTGCGATAGCGACTTTTCTCCCCTGCCGTTGCAGAGATGACCTGACTCGGCCGGAAGCATCCTTCATATTCGCTGTGAACAACGGACACCATTTGAAGACGCAGGGATGGTGTCGAGGGACGTTTATCTTCTCATCGTCAGTCTCTCCATGACGGATTGATACGGCCATAGAGCTGGCCGCAGGTTCTCTTGGCCAGGGAAGAGTGAGCGTCTGTGAGCGTGTGGTGCGGTGATGGCTGTGGCCGCGCTTGAAGGATGCAAGACCGGCAGGCGCGACAGCCTTGTTGGCGATGCATTGAGAACACTTGATAGCTGAAGTTAACGAGGGCATTCTTTGAGCGGCGGTGCCGCAAGACGCGCCGCACATGAAGTTACCCTGTGAAGGCATCTGGTCTTCGCGTTACGCGAACGCACGCTTGATAGACATTTTTC
>JBCDCF010000195.1:0-6750 GCA_039182345.1 Pseudomonadota bacterium | reverse complement strand
TTATCGCGCGTTCCCGCGGGGCGGTGGGGTGAGGCTGAAGACCTTGCCGGGGCTACGGTTTTTTTAGCCTCCCGGGCGTCGGACTTTGTCCATGGCGCCGTCATTCCCGTTGACGGCGGTTGGTTGGCGCGCTGAGGCCTTAAGGGGCCGTGCTAAGCCCTCCCGCCGACGCACCATTGTCCCGCGGAGCGAGGCTCGCCTCACGGCACGCTTCGCTCACCGGACTGGGCTGTTGCCCAGTTCGGCATTCAATGATGCTGAAGTCCGCAACAGCAGACTTCAGTGGCCTTGACCCGCGCCTCGCTCCGCGGGAGTGGGTTTTCAGTCGGCTCCGAAGGAACGTCAGGCTTCCATCTCTCCAAAGGAACTGGATGGGGAGGTCGGTGGGGCGGGCTATGTCTTCAGGCTTCCGACTGTGTCCTTTGGTTGCTCCGGTGAGGGTCAGACTGTGTGGTGATTTCGCTCCCCCGGTGATCGCCGACATGTGAGGGGTTGCGGTGCAGCCGAGGGCGGGGGTCCGGCGGTATCGGCGTGGATCGTCCGGTCCGGACCTTGCAATGGGTGTCTGCGGCGGTGGACACTGCGGCCGTCGGCGGCCTTGGCGTCCGACCAAGGACTGCGAAAGGCACTGCGTTCATGACCTCCCGTTACCGCCTCGGCATCG
Organism: Pseudomonadota bacterium; assembly: GCA_039182345.1. Lineage (GTDB taxonomy): Bacteria > Pseudomonadota > Alphaproteobacteria > Rhizobiales > Amorphaceae > Acuticoccus. Next base: position 6,086 of record JBCDCF010000195.1, on the reverse strand, counting down.
ATGTAGGCGGCACGTTCACCGACTTCGTCCTGGCCAGCAATGACGGCGCCACCTTCGCCTTCCACAAGGAGGCGAGCGTGCCAGGCGACCCCTCGCGCGCCGTCGAGGCTGGCACCCAGCACCTGATTGCCTCTCTCGGCATTGCACCTGAGGACATTGAACTCGTGGTCCATGGGACCACCCTTGCCCTCAACGCCATCATCCAGACCCGCGGCGCGCGCGTCGCCCTTGTGGTCTCGCGCGGCAACCGCGACGTGATGGAAATCGCCCGGGCCAGAATGCCCAACTCCTACGATTTCACCGCTGGGCGGGAAGCCCCCCTCATCCCCCGCGAATCGGTGTTCGAGGTCTCCGCCCGCGGCCTGTCGGACGGCAGCGTTCTCACCGAGGCGGACCCACAGGAGCTGACAGCGGTTGCCAAAGAGATTGCCGACACGGGCCATGAAGCCGTGGCGGTGATGCTCCTCAACTCCTACCGCGACGGCAGCCTGGAACGGCGCGTTGCCAAGAGCCTTGGCGCGGCGCTCCCGAACATCCCCGTGGTGGCTTCCTGCGACATCTGGCCGGAAATGCGCGAGTACGAGCGCGCCCTCGTCACCGCCATCAACGCCTACATCCACCCTCTGATGGCCGCCTACTTCACCAAGCTCGAGGCGCGGTTTCATGCACTGGGGGTCCATGCGCCCCTTTACATCACCGCCAACAATGGGGGGACGGTGTCGCTCGCCACCGCACGCGAGCGGCCTGTGGACACTATTCTGTCAGGTCCTGCCTCAGGCGTGCTTGCGGCAACGCGGGTGGCAGGGGCGCACACCGAGCTCATCACCTTCGATATGGGCGGCACCAGCACCGACATTTCCATCAGTCAGGACGGTGCGCTGGAGTTCACCCATTCCACCCACATCGGCGACTACCCATTGATGCTGCCCGTGGTGAACGTGAGCGCCATCGGCGCCGGCGGGGGGTCGATCGTGTGGTCCGACCCCCAGGGCCTGTTGAAGGTGGGGCCTGATAGCGCAGGCGCCGACCCCGGTCCCGTCGCCTACGGGCGCGGCGGGACGGACGCCACCATGACGGACTGTTATCTCACCCTCGGCTACCTGGACCCGGCCCGTTTCAACGACGGCAAGATGCCGCTCGATGCGCAGGCGGCAAACAAAGCCCTTGCCGGCGTTGCCGATGCCATCGGCCTTCAGGACGCCGTTGCCGCGGCGGCAGCTGCCGTCAGGGTGGCCACCGCGAAGATGGCAACGGAGTTGCGCAAGCTTCTGGCGCAAAAGGGGCTCGATCCCCGCGGGTTCGTGCTAGTGGCCTATGGCGGGGCAGGGCCCACCCACGCCAACCTTCTGGCTGAAGAGGCGATGCTGGATGCCGTTCTCGTGCCGCGCCTTCCAGGCACGTTCTGCGCCCTTGGCGCCATCCTCGCCGATGTGAGGCGCGACTATGTGCGCCCCGCCCGCCGTATGATCGATCGCGCCGGCAAAGGTTGGCCTGAAATCGCGGCCATCTTGCACGAGATGGAGGTTGAAGCCCGTGCATGGGTGGCCGAGGAAGGCGACATCATCGGCCGCCACGAACTGCGCCTCACCGCCGATATGCGCTACCCCGCACAGGCGTTCGAGTTGTCCATCGCAGCGCCCGAGGACCTTGGTGCGGTGACGGCGGCCGACCTCATCGACCGCTTCAATGACGAGCACCAAAGGCTTTATGGGTTTGTGGAGAGCCAGTCGGACCTTCAAATCACCAATCTTCGTCTGGCGGTCGTGGGGAAGGTGGCCTCCCTGTCGCTGGCAAGCGGTGAGGGCGCAACGCTGCCTCAGCCCACAGGCATGCGACGTGTTTTCCATGAGGATTGGCGGGACGTGCCTGTCTACCGTCGCGCCGACCTCAATGAGGGTGCAGCGCTCGATGGGCCGGCCATTGTCGAACAGCCCGATTCCACAGTCTTCATCCTCCCCGGCTGGCGGGCCACGGGCGACAGGCTCGGCAACCTTTTGTTGAAGCGGATGGCGTGATGCGGCTCGACCCCGTCCTCCTTGAGATCATCAAGACACAGGTCCAGGCGGTGGCGGACGAGATGGCCATTGCCCTCGCCCGCACCGCCCGCTCCACCTACGTGAAGGATGCGGCCGACTTTGCCACCGCCCTTGCCGATGCCAACGGCAAGTTCTTCGCCTATCCGGCGGCCATGGGCGTGTCTGGCTTTCTGGATCTTGATTGCGGGGTGGCGATCAGGGCCATCGGCGCCCTCGACCCCGGCGACATCATCATCACCAATCACCCTTATCGGACGGGTGGTCTCTCCACCCACATGCCTGATCTTCAACTGATCAAACCCGTGTTCCACGAAGGGGAGATCGTCTGTTACGCGTGGGACTTCATCCATTCGGCGGACATTGGCGGCGGCGTTCCCTCGTCCATCTCGCCGCGCTTTACCGAACTGTTTCAGGAGGGGCTGCAGATCCCGCCCATCAAGTTGATGAAGCGCGGCGAGATCAACACCGATTTCCTCGCCCTTTACAGGGCCAACTGCCGTGTGCCCGACCTCAATCTGGGCGACATCAAAGCCATGATCGCAGCGCTCGGTGTGGGCGAGCGCCGTGTGGCCGAGTTGATCGCACGCCATGGGCGCGACGTTTTTCTTGCGGCCCAGAGCGACCTTGTGGCCTACGCCAGAACCAAGGCGCGGGCGGTCCAAAGGCGCATCCCGGACGGGACCTATACCTTCTGGGACTATATGGACGACGACTATGTGAGCGCCGTTCCCATCCGCATCCGCTGCACGCTGACGGTGAAGGACGGCGCGGTGCATCTGGACTTTAAAGGGTCCGACCCACAGGTCCTGTCGGCCTACAATGTGCCCACCGGTGGCCTCAGGCACCCCTGGCTGACCTTGAAGTTGATGCACCTTGTGGGAAGCCTCGACCCCACGGTCCCCCTCAATTACGGCCTGTTCGAGGACATCACCGTCGACGCCCCCAAGGGCACCGTCCTCAATCCTGAGTTTCCGGCGGCGGTGGGCGTCCGCCACGCCACGGCCATCCGCATCAACGATGCCGTGATCGGTGCCATTGCCACCGCCGTTCCCGATCTGATGCCAGCGCCTTCAGGCGGCACCGTTGTGCCCCTCGTGGTGGCTGAGCAGGATGAGACGACGGGCACGCGCAACGTGATGGTCATCCAGTCCCTCGTGGGTGGGACGGGGGCGCGCAAGGGCGGCGATGGGGTTGATGGGCGCGATAGCGGCCTTGCCAACCTTTACAACACCCCCCTTGAGCGCACCGAGGCCGATGCAGGCGTTGTTGTGGAGGCCTATGCGTTGCGCCCCGACAGCGGCGGCGCAGGCACCTGGCGCGGCGGCACGGGCCTTGACATGACGGTGAGGATCTTGCGCCAGGGCACCGCCATCCTCGGCCGCGGGCTGGAGCGGTTCGTGTTCCGCCCCTGGGGCGTTGCCGGCGGCGGACCCGGCGCGCCATGCCGCGTCATCCTCAACCGCGGCACACCGGCTGAGCGCGACCTTGGCAAGATCGACATGTTCGTTGCCGAGGAAGGGGATGCGGTCACCATTCTTACCGCGGGTGGCGGCGGGTATGGCGACCCCTTCGCCCGTCCGATCGACAAGGTGCTGCGCGATGTACGGGCAGGCTTTGTGTCCATTGGGGCAGCACAGAGCCACTATGGCGTCATCATCAAAGACGGCGCAGTGGACGAGGCGGCGACCGCCTCGCTGCGTGCCTCGCGCCCGTTGCGCACCGAGGGGTTCGGCTTCGGCCCCGAGAGGGACGCCTGGGACCGCGTGTTTGACGATGGCGCCATGAACGCCCTTGTGGCAAAGCTCCTCGCGCTGCCGGCCACCGCCAGAGCTGCCACACGGCGCCGCCTGATGGATGAGATCATCCCCGGCCTTTCCGACAAATCAGGCCCGCCACTGCTTCAGCGGATGGCCGCCTCCCACACCCCTACCGACCGCCTGAAGGCAGCCATCGACAGGCTTTAGCCACGCTCGGCGCAATCGACATCGCGTGATCGCGCCGCTCGCCCCAGCGCGCTTGCCGCTCAGGGTGGATCAATCTGAGTGGATGAAGGCGTGCTCTGGGGCTGAGCCCTTGCGGGGGCGGAAAGGCGCGCAAGGTGGGTGGCGACGGCAAGGGAGGCGGCGTCGAACGGTGCGCCCACCTTGTGCGGCAGGTGGCGTCGGTGGAAGGCATCGATGGTGGCGTGGGTGAGGTCGTCCATACCATCGCCCTCTGAGACGCCATAGCCGCACAACCGCAACGTTTGCTTGAAGTCGGCGAGAGGCGAGGGGCCGTCTGTGACGGCGGCAACGCTTGGGGGCACCACCAAAGCGTGACCTTTTTGGGCAAGGCGGTGCCATGGGAAGCGCTCTCCCGGGTCGATCTTGCGCAGCGGTGCAATGTCGGAGTGGGCAACGACATTCTTCAAAGGGATGGTCCAGCGGCTGCGGATGCCATCCATCAATGTCAGCAGGGCGTCGATTTGCGCTGCGGCAAACTCGGGCGCCACATCGGTGTGGCCGATATTGTGAAGCTCGATCCCTATGGAGCGGTTGTTGTTGTCGCTCACCCCATCCCAGAGGCTGACGCCTGCGTGCCAGGCACGACGGTCCTCATCCACCATCGCAACCAGCGACCCGTCCTCGTCGATGAGGTAGTGGGCGGAGACCTTGGAGATGGGGTTGCACAGCCAGTCCACGGCAGCGGCGGCGCTTTTCATGCCCGTATAGTGGATGACCACCATGTCGGGCGCGGTGGTCCGCGCGGTTTGGTTGGGCGAGGCGCGGCGGTCCATCAGCGGTGCTTTTGAATGGCCTCGTAGGCGGTGTTGATGGCGGCGAGGCGCTCTGTGGCGATCTTGATGAACTCCGGCGGGACGCCCCTTGCAATCAACCGGTCTGGATGGTGCTCGGCCACGAGGCTGCGATAGCGCTGGCGCACTGTGTCCATGTCGGCATCGTCACCAAGACCGAGCACGGCATAAGGGTCACCGTCAGGCGCCACGTGACGCGCCTTCACACGGCCGAAACGTACAGGGTCCAGCTCAAAGATTTCGCCGACGCGCTCCAGGAACGCCAGCTCTGATTCGTGGATGACCCCGTCGGCAGCGGCAATGTTGAACAAGATGTCCAAAATGTCTTCCCGCAAAGCGTCATCGTCTGGGAACAGGCGCGCGATTTTCTGGGCGTAGGCCTCAAAACCCGAGACGTCCCTTTGGGCAAGGTCGAAAAGGCGGCGGATGGGGCGCTTGGCGTCCTCGGGCACATCGAAGCGGTTCCAGAAGCTTGCCGCCTCGCTCATGGTGACGACGCCGTCGGCCCTTGCCATCTTCGCCGCAAGGGCAACGATCGCCATGGAAAACGCCGCTTGCCGGCTTTCCTCGCCCCCGCCGGTGGCGCCTTTGATGCGGTCGAACACGTCCGCACCCGCAGCACCCACCTGGTGCACCATGTGTCCAAGGGTTCGCCAGACCGACATATCAGCGCCGCTTCGTTTGGTTTTTGCCGGGTTTGGCCCTTTTGACGGGCCGTGCCGTGGTGTGGACACCGCGTGAGCGGTCGATCTGGCGCACCCCTTCGCCGAGGGGGGCGGCTGGCGCTCTTGCCGGCTGATGGGACGCTTCGGGCATTGTGGGAGGCGCTGCCTGCGGAGTGGCCGGGGCGATCTCATCGCGCGGGTCGGCCGCCTCAAGGGGGGCAAACGGGTCGCTTTCCACCGGTTGGGGGGCGGCCACGTCCTCACCCATCAGGAAGACGCCTGCGAGCATGCTTTCCTCAAGCTTCGGCTCCCTGCCTCCTGGCGCCGGCATGGGGGCGGGCGCCGGCCGCACGACATCGCCAGGTTGCCCTTCCGGCGCCTCTTCGGCAACGGGCTCCGCGGCAGCGGGCGCAGGCGTTTCGCTCTGATGCGCGGTGGCAAAGCCTGCCGCATCCACAGCGCTGCCCCCGCCCGCGTCCGCATTGAAGATGAGGGCCGATGACGCGGCTTCCGCCCTCTTGGCCGGCTCGGACACAGGGGCGGCCTCCACCGGCTTTGCCGCCTGAGTTTGTTCAGGTTCGGCAGCGACGG
>JBCDCF010000194.1:0-6796 GCA_039182345.1 Pseudomonadota bacterium | reverse complement strand
GCTCTTCAGGCGCCAGCTTGTCGGCATTCATGGCAAGGCACATAGAGCATCCAGGCTCGCGCCATTCAAACCCGGCGTCGATGAAGACCTTGTGGAGGCCCTCCCCTTCCGCCTGCGCCTTCACAAGGCCCGAGCCTGGCACGATCAGCGCATTGACCCCCTCGGCAACGCGCCCGCCACGCACCACCTCCGCAGCGGCGCGCAGGTCCTCGATCCGCCCGTTGGTGCACGAGCCGATAAAGACCTTGTCGATCTCAATGTCCGTCATCCGCGTGCCTGGGGTCAGGCCCATATAGTGCAGCGCACGCTCCATGGCCTTGCGCTTTTGCGGGTCGAAGACATCGGCAGGGTCAGGCACGGAGCCCTCGATGGAGACCACCGCCTCGGGAGACGTGCCCCAGCTCACCACAGGGGGAAGCTGGTTGGCATCCAGCGACACCTCCCTGTCGAAGGTGGCATCGGGCTCGCTGGGGAGCGTCTTCCAGTAGGCCACCGCCTGCTCGAACGCTGCGCCTGACGGGGCCTTTGGCCTGCCTTCGATATACTCATAGGTGGTGTCGTCGGGGGCGATCATGCCTGCGCGCGCGCCACCTTCGATGGACATGTTGCACACCGTCATCCGCCCTTCCATGGAAAGGGAGCGGATGGCAGAGCCTGCATATTCAATGACATAGCCCGTTCCGCCGGCGGTGCCGATGGTGCCGATGATGGACAGGACAATGTCCTTCGACGTCACATGGGGCGGCAAGACACCGTCCACGGTGACGCGCATATTGTGGGCCTTGCGCGTCATCAACGTCTGCGTGGCAAGGACGTGCTCCACCTCCGACGTGCCGATCCCATGGGCAAGGGCGCCGAACGCGCCGTGGGTGGAGGTGTGACTGTCGCCGCACACAATGGTCATCCCAGGCAGCGTGAAGCCCTGTTCGGGGCCGACGATGTGGACAATGCCCTGCCTGCGGTCCCTCTCATCGTAGTACTCGATGTCAAAATCGGCCGCGTTCTTGGCAAGGGTCTCCACCTGGAGGGCCGATTCAGGATCGTCGATCCCTTCGCTGCGGTCGGTGGTGGGCACGTTGTGGTCCACGACGGCAAGGGTGCGCTCAGGCGAGCGGACGCCGCGATTGTGGATCCTGAGACCCTCGAACGCCTGGGGGCTCGTCACCTCATGGACAAGGTGACGGTCGATATACATGAGCGCCGTCCCATCGTCCGACATCTCCACCAGGTGGTCGTCCCAGATCTTGTCGTACAATGTGCGCACGTCACGCGCCTCCCTCGTCATACTGAACCGGTTGTTCCAGCTGGTTTGGGGCGTCCGGGCCGCGCCGTCAACGTTGGCGCCGTTGAATAGGCTGTCAGCGCGGCGCTCGATGCGGCGCTAGGGGTGCGCGAACCGCCTGATGGGTCAGATGGCCGGCGCCTGGGCCTTGGCGAAGATGGCGTGAAGGTCCTGCGCGCCCCTTGCGGCCCGCAGCTCCTGGATGACCCCTGGCGCGCGCAAAATCCTTGCAATCTTCGCAAGGGCTTTCAGGTGGTCCGCCCCCGCCTCTTCAGGCGCAAGAAGGGTGAACACAAGGTCCACGGGCTGATCGTCAAGGGCATCAAAGCCTATGGGCTCGGCAAGGCGGGCAAACACACCCGTCAGCCGGTCAAGGCCCACAAGCTTGCCGTGGGGGATGGCAATCCCCTTGCCGACGCCTGTGGAGCCAAGACGCTCGCGCTGCAGGAGGGTGTCGAAGATGGCCCGTTCCGACAGCCCCGTCAGCTTGGCCGCCACATGGGAGACCTCTTGGATGGCGTGCTTTTTGGAGTGGGCATCGAGGGACGACAGAACGGCGTCCTCGGACAGGATGGAACGAATGTCCACGACGGGGACCTAAGCGTTTTCAGACGGCGCCGCGCCATCGGGCGCCAAGGAGGGGTCGATCCACCCCACGTGCCCGTCCGCCCTGCGGAAGACAACGTTGAGGGTGCTGTTGGCCGCGTTTTTGAACATCAGGGCCGGGGCGTCGATGAGGTCAAGCTCCAGAACGGCCATCCCCACTGTCATGGTGTTGATGCGTGTGGGCGTTTCGGCCACCACGAGGGGGGCGTAGTTTTCTTCAAGCTCTTCGTCCTCTTCAGGGCTTGCAAGGACGAACTGTGTGGCAACGGCCGCTTCCATGCCGCCTTTGGGTGCCCCTGGATGGTGGGCTTTCAGGCGTCGTTTGTAGCGTCTGAGGCGCTTGTCGATGCGCTCTGCCGCCTGATCGAATGCATGGGTGGCATCGCCTGCGGTGGCGGAGGTGCGCAGCACGATCCCCGTGTCGAGGTGCACCACGCAATCGGCCTCAAATCCTGCACCGGTCTTGACCATGGTGACCTGGCCGGTGTGGTTGCCGTCGAAATACTTCCCCACCGACAAGGAGACGCGTTCCTCGATCCGCTGTCGCAAAGCGGATCCTACGTCCATGTTTTTTCCGGTGATGGTTAGGGACATGACGGCCTCTGCGCTGAAAACACGCCGCATCGCGGCACACGTTGCCCACCCATATAATCATATTGGCGGCGGCGCGGCCTTCTAAGATTGCGTTAGCCCCGGTGTCAACGACTGAGAGCCGCCTGGCCCCCGTCATGTCGCGCCATGCGCCGCCGCTCCACAGAGGAGGGGATGTTCATGGCTTCGCGGTATTTGGCCACCGTGCGCCTGGCGATCACGATGCCGGACTGCTTCAAGGTGCGCACAATTTCATCGTCCGAGCGCACGCTTGCGGCGGTTTCGCCATCCACAAGCTGACGGATCTGTGCTCTGACGGCCTCAGCGGAAACGCTGCCGTGGGCAGTGTCGATGGCAACGGCAAAGAACGCGCGGAACGGAAACACCCCACGGGGCGAGGACAGGGCCTTGTTGGAGACAACGCGGCTGACGGTGCTTTCGTGCATGCCGATATCGTCTGCCACCTCGCGCAGGGTCAATGGACTGACGTGTTTGGCCGTGCCTTCAAAAAAGGCACGTTGGCGGGTGACGATGGCGCTTGCCACCTTCACGATGGTGCGTGCCCTTTGGTCAAGGCTGCGCGTCAGCCAGTGGGCGGAGCGCATGCACTGATTGGCGAAGGAAAGAGCCGCGCTGTTGCCCATGCCGGCGATTTCGGCGTGATAGTCCTGGTCGATGAGAACCTTTGGCAGCCTTTGGGTGTCGAGCACCACAAGGAAGCCGCCGTCGGCCCGCGGCCGCACGATCACATCGGGCTCGATGGCTTGGATGGGCGCTGCGTCGAAGGCAAGGCCGGGGCGCGGGTCGAGGGTGCGAAGGCGCGCCACAAGGGCAAGCACGTCCGCCTCGCGGGCGTTGGCAAGGGCGGCAAGGCGCTTCACGTCGCGCCGCGCCACAAGGCTCATATTGTCAAGGACGGTGCGGGCAAGGTCGCTCAGCGCCCCCTGCCGTTGCAGCTGAAGGGCAAGACACTCCTGGAGCGAGCGCGCAAAAAGGCCCGCTGGCTCGATGGTTTGGAGCGTTGCCAGCACCTCGTGCGCCAGTGCGGGCGACACGCCGAGCGCTGCGACCACCTCGTCCAACACGTCAGCTTCCAGCCGGCCCGCCTCGTCCAGCGAGGCGATGAGGTAGGAGGCAATGGCCCGCGCATCGCCATCAAGGCAAAGGGCGGCGATCTCCTGGGTGCAATGGCCTGCTAGGGTCTCCCTCTCGGCCACTGTGGCGAACGGGTCGGTGGTTCCGGGCGCCGCATAGGGGTCGCGCCTGGCGCCAGCGTCGCCTTTGTTGCGGGGGGCAAGGGTCAGGAGCGGGTTCTGGTCCACCTCTTCGCGGACCGCCGCTTCGAGCTCCAGATTGGACATCTGCAGGAGCTTGATGGCCTGCATCAGCTGCGGCGTCATCGCCAGGGTCTGACGCTGGGATTGTACGAGCCTGAGAGAGAAGGTCACAAATTGTGCATCCGTTGGCGCGATCCTTGCATGCATCGTGAATAAAGGATTGCGCCCCGGTGTCAAACGCCCCTCAGAGGCGGAACCGCTCGCCTAGGTAGAGCCGCCGCACGTCCTGGTTGGAGACGATTTCCTCAGGCGTTCCCACAGCCAAAACTTCGCCATTGGCAATGATGGTCGCCCTGTCGATCAGCCCCAAAGTCTCACGCACATTGTGGTCGGTGATGAGAACGCCGATCCCCCGCTCCGTCAGTTGGCGCACCAGCGCCTGAATCTCAGACACCGCGATGGGGTCGACACCTGCAAAGGGTTCATCAAGCAGCATAAAATCCGGACGGGAGGCGAGCGCACGGGCAATTTCCACGCGCCGCCGTTCACCACCCGACAGGGATGTTGCCGGCGCATGGGCAAGCTTGGTGAGGCCGAACTCGTCGAGCAATTCGTCCAGCGCATCGCGCCGCGCGGCCCTGTCAGGCTCGGTCAGTTGCAGGATCGCCATCACATTTTGCGCAACGGTGAGGCCGCGGAAGATGGACGCCTCCTGCGGCAAATAGCCTATCCCAAGGCGCGCCCTTCGATACATGGGAAGGCGTGTGACGTTGAAACCGTTGAGGGCGATGGTTCCGTCATCAGGCCGAATGAGGCCCGTGATCATATAAAAGACGGTGGTCTTGCCGGCACCGTTGGGACCGAGCAGACCCACCGTCTCGCCCCGGCGCACCGACAAGGAGACGTCCCGCACCACGGTGCGCTTGTTGTAGGTCTTGGCAAGGCGCCTGACCGCCAGCCCGTCATTTTCAGCGGGCGCGCTTGAAGGGCCCTCCCCGGCGCGGGGTTGACGGGCCGCCTCGTGGCGTCGATGAGGCACAGTCTGATCCATGGCACGCACTTAGCCTGTTCGCTCTGACGATGCAGCACATTCGTGACGGCGAAGCGAGCAGCCACGGTCGCACGACCTATCTAGACGATGACTTATGAACGGGAGCGACACGATGGAAGCGCGGCGGCAAAACGGCTTCATTAAGTTTGCGCTAGAAATGGGTCCGCTCATCACCTTCTTCGTCATCAACAACCGTGCTGTGGCCTGGGACCTTGGACGGCTACCGTTGCTATCGGGTTTCGACGAGACCAATCTTCCCATCATGGCGGCGACGCTGGCCTTCATGGTGGCCACCGCCCTCGCGCTGACGATTTCGCTGACGCTCTACAAGCATTTGCCTGTGATGCCTTTGCTTTCAGGCGTCATCGTTCTGATTTTCGGCGGGCTGACGCTCTACCTGCAGGATGAATTGTTCATCAAGCTGAAGCCCACCATCGTCAATCTCCTGTTTGCCGGCACGCTTTTGGGCGGTCTTTACATTTTAAAGCGCCCCCTCCTGCAGCTGGTGTTCGACAGCGTCTTTCAGTTGGACGATGAGGGCTGGTGGAAGCTCTCGTTCCGCTGGGCAATGTTTTTCCTGTTCCTTGCCGCGCTGAACGAGTTCGTGTGGCGCACATTCTCCACCGACTTTTGGGTGAGTTTTAAGGTGTTCGGGGTCATGCCACTGACCATTGCGTTCACCCTGTCCCAGTTCCCCCTCATCTATCGCCACGCCGTAGACGATGAGGACGGGGACGACGGCAAAAAGGACAAGCAGGTGGACAAAGCGTCCGCATAGCTGTGGACGGGGCACAGGGCGGGGGCCGCGCGCCCTTCCGCTTTGCGCTCGCAGGGGTATCAGTCATTTATGCGTGAGGGTGATGTATGGCGGAAAAAGACCTTTTTGGAAGCGGTGAGCCGGTGCCAGTGCCCCGCCGTGCGCCGCCGGTGACCCCAGCGACACCCGCAAAGCGCAAGGCCGCCACCAAACTCTCCCCTGACGAGGATGGCTATACCGCTGCAGATATTGAGGTGCTTGAGGGGCTTGAGCCTGTGCGCAGGCGCCCTGGCATGTATATCGGCGGCACGGACACCCGCGCCCTCCATCACCTGTTTGCCGAAGTCCTCGACAACTGCATGGACGAGGCCGTGGCAGGCCACGCCACATGGATCGAGGTGCGCCTGACGGAAGATCACCTCAGCGTTGCCGACAATGGGCGCGGCATTCCAGTGGAGCCTCACCCGCGCTTTCCCGACAAGTCAGCCCTTGAAGTGATCATGACGACGCTGCACGCCGGCGGAAAGTTCGATTCCAAGGCCTATGAGGCCTCAGGGGGTCTCCACGGCGTCGGCATCTCCGTGGTGAACGCCTTGTCAGAAGCGCTGACGGTGGAGGTGGCGCGGGGCAAGAAGCTTTACCGCCAGTCCTTCTCCAAAGGCCATGCGACGGGGCCTCTGGAGACGGTAGGCGCTGCCCCCAACAGGCGCGGGACGACGGTCACCTTCAGGCCCGACCCCACCATCTTCAAAGGGCTGAAGTTCGACCCCAAACGCCTCTTCGCACAGACCCGTGCCAAGGCGTACCTGTTCGCCAACGTGGAACTGCGCTGGCGGGCCGACCCGGCGCTCCTCACGGGCGAAGGCGCGCCGCCGGCGGAAGCCACGTTCCACTTTCCAGGCGGCCTTGCCGACTTCCTCGCCAACGAGCTGAAGGGCCGGCCAAAGAGCGTGGAGGACCTTTTTGCAGGCCGTGCGGGTGAGCCTGGCCGCAAAGGCTCAGTGGAGTGGGCCGTCGGCTTTGTGCCCGTGGACGAATTTGCGCGCTCCTACTGCAACACCATCCCAACGCCCGAAGGCGGCACTCACGAACAGGGGCTGAAGGCGGCCCTCACCCGCGCCCTCAAAGCCCATGCTGAGCGTGTGGGCACCAAAAAGGTCGGCCAGATCACCGCCGACGACGTGATGGCAGCGGCCGCAACGGTCCTCTCCGTCTTCGTGCGCGAGCCTGAG
>JBCDCF010000193.1:0-6827 GCA_039182345.1 Pseudomonadota bacterium | reverse complement strand
CGCGCGGCTCACCTGCGGGACGGGCGTGCTGTGACGCGCTTTCTCGCCTGGTTCGAGGACCCTGCCTTCGGTGCCAGCGAGATCGACCTATTGCGCCAACAGTAGGCATTCCGCCGGGAGGAGGGGGCGGTGGATGTGAGCTTCCCCACCATTGCCGGTGCAGGGCCGAACGGGGCCATTGTCCACTACCGTGTGGATGAGGCCTCCAACCGCACGGTCGCAGCAAACGATCCTGTGCTCATTGATTCGGGCGCCCAGTACGTGGATGGCACCACCGACATCACCCGCACCCTTGTGGCCGGCGACCCCAGCGAAGACTTTCGCATCCAGTTTACGAGGGTCCTCAAAGGCCACATTGCCATTGCCATGGCCCGCTTTCCCGAACGCACCGTCGGCGCCCAGTTGGACACCCTTGCCCGCAATGCGCTGTGGCAGGCCGGGTTCGACTTTGCCCACGGCACAGGCCACGGCATTGGCGCCTATCTCAGCGTTCACGAGGGTCCCCAAGGGATCTCAAAGCGCAGCCAGGAGCCCCTTGCCGCCGGCATGATTGTCAGCAACGAGCCCGGCTACTACCGCACCGACGCCTACGGCATCCGCATTGAGAATTGCCTTTTGATCCGCCCGGCCACCGTACCGCCCGGCGGCGAACTTGCCATGCACAGGTTCGAGGACCTCACCCTTGTGCCCATCGACACCCGCCTTGTGGAGCCGTCCCTCCTGACGGCAGCGGAGACCGGGTGGCTCGACGCCTATCACGCACGGGTCCGCGGCGCCCTCTCCGGCAGCCTTGATCCAGATGAGCGTGCCTTTCTTGAAAGGCGCACGCGGCCGTTGGCGTCGGGTGATGTGGTGTGATCCGTTGACCGGCTGAATGTGTTCGGCCGGCCAGAAGGGACCGTGCTAGGCCCTCCCGCCGGCGCACCAACGTCCCACGAAGCGAAGCTCCACCGAACTGCGGTGGTCCGCAATTCGGCATCAAAGACTGCGGAAGTCCGCCAAAGCAGAACTCCGCGGAGTGTCGGGCTTCGTCTCTCCAGAGGAACTGTGATGGTCAGCGCTTGGACGGCGGCGGCCGGAGGACGTCAGCGGTGTTCTTCTTCGCTGGTTTCTACGAGGCGGCGGTTGAAGGCGCGCAGGGCCTGAACGTGGCTGACGGTGCCGACAACGGTGCGCCTGTCGCGGGGATCGACCACGGCAAGGGCATCGGCGCCCGTGTCGTTGAAGACGCGCAGCGCGGTTTCCAAGGTGTCGTTGGAGCGGATTTTTCTGGGGTCTGACTGGTCGGTGAGGCTGGCGGGGCCGTCCAGCGGGCTCATGAAAGTGGCGACCGTCACCGTTTTCAGGAAATAGCGGTGAGGGCCGTCGCCAAGCACCACGCCGCGACTCTCCAACTGCCAGAAGAAGAATGAGCGGCCGTGCACGGCTAGGTGAAGGCCGGTCGCAATGGACACTGTCAGAAGCAGCGCGATGGAGAGTTCATAGCCGCCCGTTAGCTCGAACACGATGAGCGTGGTCGAGATGGGGGCGCCCAACATCGCCGAGGCCACCGCGCCCATCCCCAAGATCGCATAAAGCCCTTGGTCTGATGCCACCTCGGGGAAGGCTGACGCTGCAATCACACCGAAAGCGCCGCCAGTCATCGCGCCTAGGTAGAGTGATGGGGTGAAAATCCCCCCTCCGAAGCGCGAGGCAAGGGTGATGGCGGTGGCCACGATCTTCACCGCCAGAAGGATCACCATGGTGGAGAGCGCAAAGCCGCCGTGAAGGGCAATGTCCGTCGCCTCGTAGCCGACGCCCATGATCTCGGGCAGGAAACACCCGATGATCCCCACCACGACGCCGCCCAAAACGGGGCGTGCCCAGGCGGGCATCATGATCTCGCGCGCCGTCTGGTCGAAGATGATGAGCGTGAAGTGGAAGGTGATCGCCACCCCCGCTGCCACGACGCCAAGGAGGGCGAAGGCCGGCATCTCCCAGTAGGTGCCGATGGTGTAGGAGGGGATCTCGAACGCGGCCACATCGCCGATGAAGATGCGGCCGGCAAGGGTCCCCGCCACGGACGCAATGACGATGGGCACGAACGCGCTCATGGCATAGTGGCGCAGCACCACCTCGTGGGCAAAAAGCACCCCAGCAATGGGCGCATTGAACGAGGCGGAGATGGCGCTCGCCACACCGCAGCCGAGGATGATGCGCATGGCCTGGGGTGGCAGCTTGGCAATCAGCGTCATGGCGGCGGCAATGGTGGCGCCAAGGTGAACCACAGGCCCTTCGCGGCCGGCACTGGCGCCTGAGCCCAGCGAGATGGCGGTGGAAAGGGCCGACCACAGTCCGTAGCGGAACCCCAGCCCGCGCCCACCCCGGGCCGAGGCCTCAATGACGTCGGCCACCCCGCCAGGGCGACGCTTGTCGAGGACGTACTGGTTCATCAGGCCCACGATCAGCCCGCCGAGGGTGGGGGCAAGGACCACCACCCACCAGGGCTGTGCGGCCACGGCATCGATGATCCTCTCGCTGGTGACACCGATCCACAGCCATTGTACGGCGCCGATCATGTGGCGGAAGATCACCGCGGCAATCCCCACCCCGGCGCCGACAATGAGCGCCAACAGCCAAAGGGACGGGTTGCGCTGGGCAATGAAGGCGCTGACGTTTTCGGCCGAGCGCAGATAGGCGCGGCGCACCCACTTGGTGGCGCGCAGCATTTTTAGGACGATCCGTCCGGGGCGCCAGCGCTGGCTGTGGCGCTCCTCGTCCTTGCCTGCGCCCTCGCTCTCCTCCTCGCTCACCACAAGGTCGGCCAGCGCCTCCTCGCGCATGTCGGCTCCGGCCTTTTTGGCTTCGTCTTCTTCGCGCGCCTTCCGCGGCGCCGGCTTTTTGGGCTCGCTGTCGGGCGGCGCGCCGGTCACGGTGCCAAGGGGGCGATGCGGCGCCCTGCCATCTCCGGCATGCCGGCGTGACCTTGGGCCCTGATCATCTCATCGCACTGGGCCATTGCCGCCTCGGAAAAGGGGGCAGAGCGCCGCGCCCCAAGGTCCACGTGGACGAAGAGGCTTTCCGAGGTTGCCGCAAGGCCATCCTCGCCATCGATCACCATGGTCTGAAAGGCGTGGAGGCGCTTGGCATCGCGGCCCAGGAGCTGAAAACTGACCCTGACCGTGTGGTCGCCACGCACCTCGCGGCGGTAGACCACATGGGTTTCCACATTGAAGATGCCGGCGTCGGCGCGATGGCGGTACGTTTCCCCAAGGTCCAGCACATCAAGGGCAACATCCACGGTGCGGTCGAACATCACATGGTAGTAGGCCATGTTGAGGTGGCCGTTATAGTCGAGCCACTTTGGCTCGATGGTGAATGGCTCCGACCACACCAATCCATTGCTGTCCTGCGCCATTGTGCCCTTTGCCTCAGCACCGCCGATTCCATGGATCCAGTTGTGATCACGGCGTGATTTGCTAGTGTGCTTGAAAAGCCACACAAGGGAAAGGCGGCTTGGATGGCATTGCCATTGACACGCGTGCCGCGCAACGACGAGGGGATCGCACTGGCCGTGCCGATCCTCAAACAACGCTTCGGTGATCGCTGCGACACCGGCAAAGCGATTCGCGAACAGCACGCCCACACCACCACTTGGCTCGCCAACGAGGCGCCCGACGCTGTGGTCTACCCCACCTCCACCGAGGATGTGGCGGAGATCGTGCGCATCTGTCTGGAGCACAAAGTGCCCGTCATCCCGTTCGGCGTGGGCACTTCGCTGGAGGGCCACGTCAACGCCCCGGCCGGGGGGATCTCCGTGGACTTTGGCCGCATGGACCACGTGCTTGAGGTGCACGAGGAGGACCTCACCTGCACCGTTGAGCCGGGTGTGACGCGCACCAAGCTGAACGAGTATCTGCGCGACAGGGGTCTGTTCTTTCCCATCGACCCCGGTGCAGACGCCACCATGGGCGGCATGGCAGCCACCCGCGCCTCTGGCACCAATGCCGTGCGTTACGGCACCATGCGCGACAATGTGATTGCCCTTGAAGCGGTGATGGCGGACGGCAGCATCGTCAACACCGCAAGCCGGGCGCGCAAATCCTCAGCGGGCTATGACATCACGCGCCTTCTGGTGGGCTCTGAGGGCACCCTTGGCATCATCACCAAGATCACGCTGAAGCTGTCGGGCATTCCGGAGGCAATTTCCGCCGCCACCTGTCCCTTCCCCAGCGTGAAGGCAGCGTGCGATGCCACCATCCTGACCATCCAGTCGGGCATACCCGTGGCACGAATTGAGCTTTTGGATGCTTTGCAGATCAAAGCGGTCAACGCCTATTCCAACCTGTCCTTGCCAGAGGAGCCCACGCTTTTCCTGGAGTTTCATGGCTCCGACGCGTCGGTGCAGGAGCAGTGCGAGGCGGTCAGTGCCATCGCTGAGGAGCTGGGGGGCGGCCCGTTCGCCTTTTCCGCACGGCCTGAGGATCGCACCAAGCTCTGGCAGGCCCGCCACGACGCCTATTGGGCAGCACTTGCCCTCAGGCCGGGCTGCTCGGGCATCTCCACCGATGCGTGCGTGCCCATCTCGCGCCTTGCCGAGTGCGTTGAGGCCTGCCGCGCCGACCTTGACGAGCTTAAGCTGCTGGCCCCCATCGTCGGCCATGTGGGAGACGGCAACTTCCACACCCTCATCCTCCTCGACAATGATGATGAGGGCGAGCGGACACGGGCGGCGGAGTTCATCGAGAGGCTGGCCAACCGCGCCATCGCCATGGACGGCACCTGCACAGGCGAGCACGGCATTGGCGAAGGCAAGATGAAGTACCTGCGCCGGGAACTGGGCGACACTGTGGATGTGATGGCGGCCATCAAGGCGGCCCTTGACCCCCACAACATCCTCAACCCGGGGAAGATCATCCCCTGACACGCGCTCCCACCGCCCCGCCGACAGGAGGTCCGGCGTGAATTGGATCGTCATCACCTTCGGCGTCCTGCTTGTGATGGTCCTGTCCGCGGCAATGGTCGGCCCCTTCTTCGTGGATTGGACGGCCTACCGCGCCACCCTCGAAGCCAATGCCGAACGGGTGCTGGGGACCAATGTCACCATCGGCGGGGAGGCGGATGTGCGCCTGCTGCCGAGCCCGCGCATCCGCGTCACGAACGTGCGCCTCGGCCCGCCCCAAGCCCCCCTGCTTGAAGCGGCGAGCGTAGAACTGGACGTGGACCTTGCCCCCTTGGTGCGGGGCGAGTTCAAGGTCCGTGACCTCAGGCTCGAAGCGCCCACGGTGTATGCGCGCGTGGACGACGCGGGCGCTCTGGTCCTGCCTCAGTTTGCCGGCGAAGGGCCGTTCCTGCGGTTCTTCGATGCTGAGGACATGGAGGTGGGCAGCATTGCCGTCACCGACGGGCAGCTTTTGGTGGACGACGCGCGCGACGGCGCACGCCACCGGCTGAGCGATGTGGCGCTGACAGGCAATGCCCGCACCCTGCGCGGACCCTTTCAGGCAACAGGGTCGTTTCGCGCAGGAGGACGGTTGACCGCCGCGCGCATTGCCGGCGGTGCCCTTGATGCTGACGGGAAGATGGCCCTTTCCGTGCGCCTTGCGCCTGAAGGGGAAAGCTTCGCCATAGGATTTGAAGGGGCGCTCAGCGCCTCGTCTGTGGCGCCAAGCCTTGCCGGCCGGCTGAACCTCACAGCGCTTGAAGGTGCAAGACCTTGGCAGGTGAATGGCGACCTTGCCCTTGCCGCCGAAGGGGCAGCCGTCACCGGGCTGACCGTCACCTACGGCACGGTGGACCGGGCGCTCACCTTGTCAGGCAGCGCGCTCTACGCCTTTGCCGATGCCGACCCATTGTCAGTGCGCCTTGAGGCCGAGCAACTGGACCTTGACCGTGTGGACAGGGGCCTTGCCAACGAAGACACCGCCGCGCCACGCCCCCCGGTCCGGACCATGGGTGCCCTTCGCACCCACTTTGCGCCGGCCAAGGCGGCCCTCGACAGGCTAGTGGGGTGGGGGATGCCCACAGCCCTGCAGGTGGATGTGGGCACGCTGGTGGTGGGCGGCGCGCTGGTGAACGATGTGACCCTTGCGGCCACCACCGATGCCGCAGGCCTTTCGCTGGAGCATGGCGAGGCGCTTCTTCCTGGGGACGCGGCCGTCCACCTGCGCGGCCGGCTGGCGCGGGGCGGGTTTGATGGCCGCCTCACCCTGTCAGCGCCGCAACCGGCGCTACTGGCACGGTGGTGGACGGGCGGGGCAGCGCCTGTGGTGGTGATGAACCCTGTGCACCTTCAGGCCGATATTGGTGTCCTTCCAGGGGTCGTCAGCGTGCCCGATCTTTCCTTCCGCATGGGCGAGACCACCCTTGCCGGCCATGGGCGTATTGCGGTGCCCGAGGCAGGCGCTGTCACATCGGCCGACCTGTCCTTGAGCGCGCCGTTCGTGGACGTTGCGGACGTAGAGGCGGCCGTGGCGTTTCTATCAAGCCTTGGCGTGGATGCGGCGAGGGACGTTGCCATCGGCCTCGACATTGCCGTCGACAGACTGCGCGCTGGCCCTGTGGAAGGGGAAACCGTCAGCCTCAACGCCGACTATGGCGATGACAGGCTCACGGTCGACGCGCTGATTGTCGAAGATTTTGGCGGGATGGAAGTGTTTGCGAGCGGCGCCATTGCCGCGCTGTCGGGCGACCCTGTGGGCAGCATCGAGGGCACAGTGACGGTGCGCTCTGGCGCTGCCCTTGCCAACGTCATCGAAACCCTCTTCCCCCAAGGACCGCGCACCGATGTGGCCGTTGCGATGGCCCGCCACCTTGCCCCAGGCACGGTGAATGTGGCGCTGGCAGGG
>JBCDCF010000192.1:0-6849 GCA_039182345.1 Pseudomonadota bacterium | reverse complement strand
GGCACGACGCCTGAGCGCTTGGCCTGGATGCGCACGAAAAGGGCGATGGAGGCGAAGTAGACGAGCGCCGGCAGAAGCGCCACTTCCACAATCTTCAGGTACGGGATCTGCGTGTAGCTTGCCATCACGAACGCGCCTGCGCCCATGATCGGCGGCATCAGCTGCCCGCCTGTGGAGGAGGCCGCCTCCACCCCAGCGGCAAAGCGGGGCGGAAAGCCTGACTTCTTCATCAAAGGAATGGTGATGACGCCTGTGGAGACGGTGTTGGCGATGGCCGAGCCCGAGATCGTCCCCGTCAGCCCCGAGGAGAGGACCGCCACAAATCCTGGCCCGCCCGTAAAACGCCCTGCCGCCGCGCGCGCCAGATCCACAATGAACTCGCCCGCGCCTGAGCGGATCAGGAAGGCGCCAAACAGGATGAACATGAAGACGAAGGTGGCCGAGATCTGCCCGATGAGGCCGAACATCCCTTCATCGGAGAAGATGGAGCGGAACGTCACCGTCTCCAAAGACAGGCCTGCGAAGCGGAAGACGCCAGGAATGTCGTCGCCCCACCAGGTGGGGTAGGTGATGGCAATGACGATGAGGCCGGGGATGATCCACCCTGTGGTGCGGCGCGTAAACTCGATGGCGCCGACAATGGTGATCCCCGCCATGATCCACTCCAGCGTGGACAGGGAGACACCGCGGGCGTAGATGGCGTTTTCGCTGGCCGCGAGCCCTAGCGCAGAGGCCGCCACCAGAAGGCCGAAGATGATGTCCCCCACCATCACAAGGCGTGCCGCCCCGGTGCTTGAGGGGTGGAGGAACGGGTAGCGCCAGGCACACAGGATCGCAAAGCCTGCAAAGTGAATGGCGCACAAGGTGAGGGTGGACAGGGTTGCAAGGTCGCCGAACCAGCGTCCGAGGGGGATGACGAACGACAGCGCTGGCGCCGCCTCCCCCAGCCCCACAAGGGCGTCCTGCAAGGGTGTGCCGAGGGCGTTCGCCACCACGTGGAAGAGGGCGATCACGACGGCAAGGGCGAAGAAGAGACGGTCGATGGGAAGGCGGACGGCTACGCCAGGGTGGGGTTGGCCGGCGGTCATATCGGCGTCGGTCACATCACCTCCCTCTGGGCGCTGTCAGTTTCGCCCTGAGGCGCTTGTGTCAGCCGATGAGGAAACACCAGTTGGTGCCTGCCTGCAACCGAGCGCCCGACGGGCCAAAGCGGCGTCAGCGCAATGCGTTGGGAAGGGCCGTGACGAGTATGGGCGCTGCCCACAACGCCACCATGCCGGCAATGAAGACGCCCACCACGGGCCAGGCCGCGGCAAAGACGGTCCCTGTGGTGATGTCCTCTTGTGCCCCCTTGAGGGCAAACAGGGTGTAGCCGAAGGGCGGCGTCAGGCTGCCGACGGTGAGGTTGATCAAGAACAGCGTCCAGAACCAGACGGGGTCATACCCCATCTCCTGCACGATGGGCTGGTAGATGGGGATCGCCAGCAGCATGAAGGCGATCTGGTCGATGAACATGCACAACAGGAACGGGATCACCATCAAGATCAAGAAGGTGACGTCCGGCCCAAGGTCGAGGGCGCCGGCAAGGCTGACGAGACCGCGCGTGGCGCCTGCAAAGGACAAGAGCTGACTGAAAAGCTTGGCCGAGCACACGATGATGAGGATCACCACCGTCGTCGTCACCGCCGCCGCAAAGGCCTCGCGCACCATGGAAAACTTCAGCCGGCCGAAAAGCGCTGCGACGACAAGCGCGCCCAAGACGCCCGTGGCGGCCGATTCCGACGGGGTCGCAATGCCGGCCACGATCAACCCCATCACAGAGGCAATCACCACGAGGAAGGGCACCATGCGCAGGAGCGCCATTACCGCAGACCCTTTGGGCGCGGCCTCGCCTTCCGTCTCCACAGGGCGCTCGGCAGGCTTTTGGGAGGCGCGGGCAAACACGTAGATGAGCGTTAGCGTCGCGAACAAAAGCCCTGGGATGAGGCCCGCCACAAGGAGCCCCGCAATGGACACGTCCGCCAGCGAGCCGACAATGATGGCAAGGAGACTGGGCGGGATGATGGGGGCAAGGCTGGCGCCTGCCAGGATGGTGCCGGCCGACAACTTGTCGTCATAGCCGCGGGAGCGCATCAACGGCTGGACCGACCGGCCAAGGGTTGCTGCCACCGCAACGGCCGACCCCGACAGCGCGCCGAACACCGTGGAGAGCGTGATCACCACCACGTAAAGCCGCCCGCGCAAGTTGCCCACCAGGCGGTCCACGCTGTCAAACAGGATGTCGACGGTGCCTGAGCGAAACAGGATCTCACCCATCAACACGAACAGGGCAACGGTGAGGAGGGGGGCCGACGTCGCGGTCTCAAACAAGGAGTTGGTGAAAAGGCCGAACCCCCGCGGGCCGATCAGCACCAAAAGGCCCACAATGTTGAGGACCAGGAACCCCACGAACACTTTGACGCCCGAGAACAGGAGCGCCAGCAACAGGCCGATCGCCACAAGAAGGAGGACGGCCCACGTCATTGTGCGGCGGTGCCTTTTGGGTGGCGGGAGAGGGCGTGGCGCAGGAAGTGGAGGGCGGCCGATAACAGGCCGGCCGCAATCACCGCGGTGATCCACCAGCGCGGAATGGGGTGGGCGGCATTCGTCATCAAACCGCGGGACAGTTGATTGAGCGCTTCCCTGCCGGCAATGAGCCCTGCGGCAAGGCACGCGGCCGCGGCAAGGGCATCGGTGGTGCGCAACAGGGCGGCGGCCTTCCAGCCGGTCAGCGTGCTCGGCACAATGTCGATGGCAATGTGTGCACCCCTGCGGGTGGCTTCAGGAAGGCCCAGAAAGATGACGAGGCAAAGGGCATAGCCCACCACCTCGCCCGACCACGTGGTTGGCGCGTTGAAGGCGTAGCGCGCCGTCACCTCGAAGACGTAAAGGGTCGCCGCGGCGGCAAGCGCCAGGCCCGCCGCCACGAACAGGAGTTTAGAGGACCCATCGTGCACCCGCCCCAAGAAGGACGGTGCGGCCGGGGAGGAGGCGTTATCCATGACCGGCCGCCTGCAGCCTGCCGCCTCAGTCGCTGAGACCGGCCGCCTGCGCCTTCTCGCGCAATTGGGCAATGGGCTCAGGCGCTGTCTTAGCGGCGATGGACCACACGCCCTCCGCCCACAGGGTGTCGAACTGGCTGGCTTCGTCTTCGGAGAAGCTGGTGGTCTTCATGCCAAGCTCCTTCAAAGCGGCTTTCTCTTCAACGGCAAGGTCATCGAAGCGGGCAATGGTCTCGCTTTCAAGGCGGAGCGCGGCTTTGGTGATGGCCGCCTGCTCGTCTTCCGAGAGGCCGTTCCAGGCATCAAGGTTCATGAAGATCATCACCCCCACCTGACCGAAGACGGGGTCGGCCATGTAGTCGGCCACCTCGTACCACTTGAAGTCTTTTGCGCCGGTCAGACCCCAGGCGGCGCCGTCGACGACCCCTGTCTGTAGCGCTGAATAGACCTCGCCGCCGGGAATGACGACGCCTGTGCCGCCGAGCGCCTCGATCATCGGGTGGTAGCTGACGGTGCCGCGGATCTTGCGGCCTTCAAGCCCTGGCGTGCCGCTCACAGGCTCCTTCAGGAAGTAGCGGAAGCCTTTGGAGCCTGTGGCGGGGGCTGCAATCAGCTTCATGCCGTGGTCGGCATAGTGCTGGTCGATGAAGTCGATGATGCCAGCATCGCGGCGCTTTTGCGGATCGGCGCCGATGGCATCGATGGCAAGGCCCACAGGGGTGGTGCCAGCGTGGTAGGCCGGGTGGGTGAACAACAGGTCAAAGACGCCGGCCTGCACGGGCTCGAACTGCTCGAACGTCGGCACAGCGTCAGGCCCTGTCAGCGCAACGGTGAGGGCACCGCCCGACTCCTCGGCCACAAGATCCATGAAGGGTTTGGCAATTTCCCGCGTAAAAACAAAGTTTTCCGGAAACCCGCCCACCATCTGCAACTCGCTCGCCGAGGCGGGCGCGTGCGCGGTGAACGAGACGGCAGATAACGCAATGGCGCCTGCGGCGACGATCCTGATCATGGATTTTCCTCCCCTGTCGCGATTGTTCTTCGCTGACAAGCACCGTTATAGTTCCGAATGGAACTTTCTGTAAAGTTCCATATGGAACCAGATCGAAGGCTGCCGATGCCCCGTCCGCCCGCCACAAGGAGCGTTTCGAAGGCCATGCCCAAGGGCCCACGCGGAACGGCGGGTGCACCGCCGGCCGCGGCCGCGCCTGCCATGGAGGAGACGTTCGGCCCGCTGTCGCTGACCATGCTCTTCGACACGCCGCTGGTGCACATTTGGCGTGTGGCCTTTCTGGCCAATACGTTCACGGGGCCGCTTTATCGTGTGGTGGGGGAGCGCTTTGGGCTGACGCGGCCGCAATTCGTCATCCTGTTTTGCCTGTCCCAAGGGGGGCCTGTGGCAGCTAAGGACATCTGCCTTGCAACGGGCCTTCCCAAGAACTCCATCAGCCGCGCCGTGTCGGAGCTTTTGTCGCGCGGCCTCATCGCCCGCCAGACAGAGGACAAGGACAAGCGCAAGAAAACCCTTGCCCTGACACAGGAAGGGCGCGCCTTGTTGGAAGAGGTCGTCCCCCTCTTCAGCGCCCGCCAAAGCGCCATGCGCGCAGGTCTCAGCGCCGACGAGGCCGAGCAGTTCGACAGCCTTTTGGGCAAGCTCGTGATGGCGATGCCTGGCTGGCCGCAACCCGGTTAGCCAAATGCGGCCTACGACGGCGCCATCGTCGACGGACGCTGCGGCCCCGCGGTCTCATCCATCGGTCCTGCGAGCGTGACGAGGCGGTCCACAGCGCCGGCGTTGATCACCGTGCCGTCGCAAGTGGTGTAGGCGTGGGCGAACAGGGCGCCGTCCTCACCGATCTCCACGCCAATCTTGAATTGCGGCCAATAGCCCATGCCGCGCAGGAGCGTCAGGGCAGCGACCGACTGGACGAGGCAGTCGGCACGCCAAGGAACCAGCCGCGCGGCCGTACGGATGGCGCTGCCGACCCGCGCCAGGTCGTCGGCCCGCTTGGGGCGTTGAACGGGTGGCGGCGGCGTGTCCTGTGCGCGCAGCCAGTGGGCCACCACAGTCTTGGCGGGACGCTTGGCGAACGCGAGGCGGGCATTGAAGAGGGCATGGGCCGCGCGGGCAAGGTCGACCATCTCGGTGGGCGACAACTGTGCGGCACGCCTGAGGACGGGGGAAAGGCGGGGGCGCGAGGACATGGCCGAACCGCCCGCGCCGATCAGACCGGTTCGACCAGGTTCTTGGCCAGTAGAGTGTCCACGAAGTCCGTCAGATCGTCCGACAGGACCGTCTCGGGAACATCATACTCGTCAAGAATGGTGGCGCGCACGTCGGTGAGCGGCAGGCCCGACTGGATGAGTTCGATCATCCGCGTGCCCACAGGGTCGAGGCCGAAGTAAATGCCTGACTGAAGGTCCAAGATCACCGTGTCCTCTCCCACCTTCTTGACGATCACGTGGTCGGGGACGGCGTAGCGCTTTTGGGTCATGAAGTGGCCTGGAGGAGGGTGGAAGCGTGGGCGAGGATGGACTGGCGAAGGACGCCCGCGCGGGCGTAGGAGCGGCGGTAGTCCAGCCGTGTGGTGGGAATGGTTTGCGACAGGGGGGCGAGCCTCTCGAACTGGCCGGCCAGCATGCGGCGATCGTCAACGTCGAGGGTGAAGACGGCGCTCGCCCACGCGGCAAGGGCTTCGGCGCCCTCAAGCGGTGTGAAACGGGCTTTGGGGGGCCGCCTGTCGCCAAGAAAATAGGCCGCGCGCAGGGTCCGCGGCTGGTCGCAATAGGGCAGGCCCTCCGCGCACATCACCCGCTCCTTCGGGGTGTAGGAGATGGGCTCGGCAATGTTGGCCCCTTCGCCCAGGAGCGCGCTGCGGCTGTCACTCCACAGTCTGATGTGGGGCTGGTTGGGCAAGACATCGTACTGTCCGCCGCGTGGCGAGATGACCATGGCGTCATCGCATAAAAAGCGATGGCCTGCGGTGGCAAAGAGCGCTGCAAGGGTGGACTTGCCGCGGCCCGATTGGGCGATGAAGGCAATGGCCCCGCCCTCCACCTCGACGCAGCTGGCGTGGAAGACGAGCCAGCCCGCCTCGCTCAACATCAGCGGGGCGACCTGGTTGTAGAAGACGTGCTCTCGCGTTGCCTCGTCGAGCCCCGGCGCGGGGGTGCACAAGGCCTCAGAACCGCCTGATTCGATGAAGAAGTCGCACAGGCTTTGAAAGCGCACCAGGTAGCCGTCCGGCAGGCGGTAGAAGGCGGCCCAATCGTCCTCGTCACCGAGGCTCCAGGTCATGTAAGGGGTGTCGGCGAGGGGAGCCTGGGGGCGGGTCGGCGCAATCGTGTAGGCTGGAATCACGCAGCGTTCTCGCGCACGACGTCGTCCACGAAGCGCTCAATGGCCTCGCGCGTTGGCAAGATGTCAGGGTGGTCGCGCACAACGGCCTCGCAGATGTCTTTGGCAGTTCTTGTGCCGTCGCAGTAGCTCAAAACAATGGCGCGGGTGCGGCCCAAAGCGCTCAAAGTGATGAGGCCTTTGCCGCCTTCGCTCGCCACCCTGTTGTGGTCAAGGATCTCACCGTCGAGGGTGGACTGGCGCAAGGTTTCTCCCGTCCCAAGGTGCGTCATGGACCACACGAAGACCATGTCGTCGGGCCGCGTCATCACCTTGCATTGGATCTGATCGCCTGCCGCGACAGTCAAAGGGTCGGTGAACGGCAAGAACACTTGGGGGCGGTCGATGCGCCCTTGCGTGCCTTTGTCCACGAGGGGGGAGTTCGTCATCCTCACACCCTCGCACAGCGTG
>JBCDCF010000191.1:0-6861 GCA_039182345.1 Pseudomonadota bacterium | reverse complement strand
GTCCGCCTGTTTGGCAAGCTTGAAATCGTTGGGGGATTTGCCCTCCGCCTCCAAGATCCTGTCGAGGCGGTGGATGTCGCTATACTTGGCGCGATAGTGATCCCAGTCGAGCTCGTCGAGCTCTTCATAGCCTTCGAACTGGGCCACGATGCCGTTGGCAAGGAAGGGCACGTAAAGCCGTTCGGAAATGTCCTGCCAGCGGGTGATTTCGTCAGGCGAGACCGAAAGCGCCGTGCACAGGCGGACACGCCGGCTCGGCGGGAGATTCTCCAGCGCATCGACGGTGCGCGTCAGCATCCATGCGCACAAGATGTTGGTGTAGGCGTTGTCGTCGATGCCGCCATCGGTCTTGCCCTTGGGGGCGGTGTGGAACTCGTCGGGGCCCATCACGCCGGGGATGCGGTAGCGGCCTTTGCCCTCGTCCCAGGTGGCAAGGGCTGTGAAGAAACGGGCAATCTCCACCAGCATTTCAGCGCCTGCCTCGATCATGAAATCGAGGTCGTTGGTGGCGCGGTAGTAGCTCCACACATTGTAGGCGACGGCAAGGCCCACATGGCGCTGGCGGTGGGTGTTGTCGGGCAGCCAGCGTCCGGACACGGGGTTGAGGTGAAGGGTCTGCGTCTCCTCGCGGCCGTCGGAGCCGCTCTGCCAGGGGTACATGGCCCCTGCAAGGCCGGCCTCTTTGGCCAAGCGGCGCGCCTCGCCAATGCGTCTGTGCCGGTAGCGCAAGAGCGCGCGGGTGAGGCGCGGGGCGCGCAGGTTGAGGACGCGGAAGATGAACATCTCGTCCCAGAAGATGTGCCCGCGATAAGCCTCGCCGTGCCAACCCCTTGCAGGGGCGCCCACGTCCATATCGGCGGTATGGTGCGACAGGGTCTGCAGGAGGTGGAAGAGGTGGAGGTGAAGGTGCTGCTCGGCGTTGCTTGAGCCGTCTTCGATGACAATGTCGAAATCGTCCCACAGCCGCGTCCAGGTGCTGCGATGATCGGCCAGCAGGGTGGCAAATGGTGCGGCACCGGCCACCGTGTTGGTGGCGGCAATGCTGGTGGAGGCAATGGCGGGGTCGCGGGAGGTGACGAAGGCGACCACCTTTTCAACGCCAATCGGCTCCCCCTCGCGCACGGCAACGGCAAAGGTGCTTGCAACGGTGAGCGACCCCACATCGGCTTTGGTGTCAACGGCGGTGCCGTCGGTCAGCGTGGTGCGCGCCGCGAAGGTGGCGGCAACGCCTGACTGGACGGTACGACACTCAAGCCGGATGAGGTTCGGCTCGACGGCCTCGCAGGCGACAACGGTGAAGTGCTCGCCCGCAAGGGCCTTGTAGCGGGGCACGCCTTGGTTGGTGACGCTGCCATCAAGGGCACTTTCAACGTGGAGGGTGCCCGACCAATTCAAAGGCACAATGCGCAAGGCGATCGCCGCAAGGGTCGGGTCGGCCATGGAGACGAAGCGCTCTTCATGGACTTCGGTGCGACGGCCCTTCGCATCGCGATAGACAGTCTCGCGCGTCAGCCGGCCTTCGCGCACGTGAAGGGTTTGCTGGTGGGTCTCGATGGTGGCGGTGGCGGGGTCCGTCCAGTCACCATCGGCGGGCTTGAAGCGCAGGGGCAACCAGTTGGGCCAGTTGACGAGGTCTTCGTTTTCCACCGGGTGGCCGGAAATCTCGGTCACCAGGCGATTGTAGCCGCCGGCAAGGTAGGTGCCTGGATAGTGGACACCATCGGCGACAACGTTGGGGAACGCGCCGCGTGTGGCAAAGCGGCCATTGCCGAGGGTGCACAAGGTTTCCCTCAGCCCCTCGTCGGCGGCGTCATAGCCGTTGTAGTGGAGAACCCAGCTCACGATCGTCCCCTCGCCTAGACCAGGCAGGCCCGGGGCGGGGCATAGGCACGCAAAAGCGCCACGTCCGCCAAGGATCGTACAATGGTTTGCGCGCCCGCATCGCGCAGCACTTTGGCGTCGGCCTCGCCGGAAATGCCCACCACCTGGCCGAAATGCCCGGCAAGGCCTGCCTTGATGCCGGCGACAGCGTCCTCAAAGAGGATGCAGCGGGCCGGCGTCACGCCAAGCTGAGCGGCGCAGGCGAGCGGCACGTCAGGCTGGGGTTTGCCCGAAAGGCCCATCTTGGTTGCGACGGCACCGTCCACAACCGCGTCGAACAGGCCGGCAAGGTTGGCTTTGGCGAGCACCCGCGGGGCGTTGCGGCTTGCGGTGAAGAGCCCGAGCTTCAACCCCGCCAGGCGAAACTGGGCCAATGTGTCCACCGCACCGGGGAGGACGGCCACCCCGCGCTCATCGATCCTTTGGAGGAAGGCGGCGTTCTTGTCCTTGGCGATGGTGTCCACCAGCACATCGTCAAAGCCGATATTGCGGGACAGGAGAAAGGCGCGGATCCCGTCCTTGCGGGGTTTTCCATCCACGTGGAGGCGGTAGTCCTCGTGGGTGAAGGGGGGTTCCTCGGCAGAGGACAGGACCGGGGCGAAGGCATCGGTCCAGGCCGCCTCGTGGACGATGGCTGTGTTGGTGATGACGCCGTCCATGTCGAAAAGGGCAGCATCGAAGCGGTGGGGATCGACGGACTGGATCATCGCGCGTCCGATCGGTGTGTGGCCGTGTGCCGGTCGAACCCTGTGGGACAAGAATGGCAATGGATCGGGGTCGCCCCCGCAGGCCTTGCATGTCCCGCAGGCCCTGCGCCTGAGGATTGAAACACCGTTGCACCCCCACCATCGTTGCGAGGCCAATGTAGGGGATTGGAATGGGCGCACCATGACAATTGCCAAATGACAATTGACCAATCACAAAAGTGCGGTTGCCCCTTCCCTGCACACTTGGTGCGGAACGGCTATGCCACGGCGACGGTCACGGGCGGATGGCCGGCCACCACCACCTTGTCGCGCCCTTCGTGCTTGGCCTTGTAGAGCGCCTCGTCGGCGGCGTTGAGGAGACGGTGCACGTCCTCCCCGTCTGCTGGAAATGTGGCAACGCCGGCAGAGACGGTGATGGCCGGCAAAAGCGTGTCGACCCCTGACGGGGGCCCTTCTCGCACACGCTCGCACAAGGCGACGGAAAGGTCCGACGCTGTGGTCTTGTCCGCCTCGGCCAGAAGGACGACGAACTCCTCACCGCCAATCCGGCATGGGACGCCCTTGCCGTCGAAAACGTTGGCCATCAACCCGGCGAGCATGCGCAGGACCATGTCGCCCGTGGCGTGGCCGTGCTTGTCGTTGACCACCTTGAAGTGGTCCACATCCACCGAGACGAAGGAGACCGAGCCTGATATGTTGCGCGCCTCCTCCAGAGCCTCCCGACTTGCTTCCATGAACCAGCGGCGGTTGTTGAGGCCGGTCAACACATCGCGCGTGGACTGGGTGCGCAACTCCTCCCTCAGCCTGACATTGGCGATGGCCATGCCGACCCGCTCTGAACACATCTGCGCCACCTCCATGCGCAGTTGCAATTCCTCCAGGCGGTCAGCATCCAGCGCCTTGCCATCGGGGTCCAAAGGCAAATCCTCAAAGGCGAGGGAGAGGGTGCCGATGGTCTCCCCATAGGCGTGAATGGGCAGGCACAGGGACACTGCCGGCGGCCCGTCGTCCAAATGGGCACATCTGAGGTCGATGAACTGGCCGCCATAAATGTGGGTGCGCCCGCGCCGCATGGCCCAGCAGGTGTCCGGGTGGATGTGGGTTTTCCTGATGTCAGAGCCCCACGCGGCCACAGGCTCCAGACGGTCCTTGGAGTTGCGGTAGACATAAAGACGGCCGGCACCGAAGGGCAAAAGCCGCTCAAGCCCGGTCTTGGTGATGGTGCAGACCTCCTGCATGGAGCGGGCGGCAAACAGCCACTCGCTCATCTGGCGCACGCAGTTGTTGTCGTTCCTGATGCGCGCTTCCTTGCGGTAGGCGGTGGAGACGGCCTGGCTTTGGGCCCTGCGGGCCGAGATGTCGCGCGAGACGGCGACGAAGCCGGCATCAGAGCCCGGTGTGAGGGGAACCGGCCTGATGTGCAGTTCGATCCAGTAAGGGTGTCCTTCGCGGGTGTAGTTGAGGATCTCTGTCTCGACGGGAATGCGCGCGCGCATGCACTGGGCAATGCGTTCCACCGTTGCAGGGTCGGTGTCCGCCCCTTGCAGGAGGTGGCCGGGCTTTTGGCCCACAACGTCCTCGACGGCGTAGGCCGTGAGTTGCTCGAACGCATGGTTGGCCCAGACGAGGCGGCCCTCACAATCGGTCACCACAATGACGTCGCTCACCGAGCGGGCGGCGATCGCGGCATAGTCGTCGTCAGGCGTTTTCGTCCTGTCGAGCCCGCCTTGGATGAGATGAGGCGCCACTGCCTGCTTCACTCGCCAACCCTTCACTCTAACCCCGACGCGGCGCCGGCTGGCAGCGTGGCCTTGCCACAGTGCCAACGGCCCCGCCCTTCGCACCCGCACGCTCTTTGAACGCGCGCGATTTGGACCCACCCACGCCGATGGTGGTGGCCGAGGCGCCCCCATCAACCCGCCTGCCGCCACCGGCCGAACACCCCAAACGCCGACGCAAACCCTTTGCGGACTGCGCTTGTCCCAATGTGGGAAGCAAGGCTTGCGCGGAGCTTGCGGGTGAGGCGGCAAGCCGCTCTGTCGCAGGGGTTGGTCTTCAGGCCAGCCGCTTGTGGGTGGTGCAGGCAATAAAAAGGCCGGTCAGCCAGGGGCGCATGCGGCGCACAGCAAACTGGGCCATCCGCGGCCTTTCCACCGGGATCGAATACATGAAGCGTTGCGGACCGTTCATGGCCCTTTGGCGCTTCGCGCACTCCAGCCACAAGGGAACGATGCGCCCGCTGGACTGGACGGTTTCGTCCACGAACGAGCACGTCCACCGCAAGGTGTCTTCATCGATCAGGTGGGTGATGACCCAGCCGCGCACCGCGTCCTGTGCCGCCTTGTCCACCAGAGCGACGCTTGTGGGGGCGTGGCAACCCTCCTCGAAGGCGTAAGGGTTGAGATCTTCAGGTACCCAGGTGCCGATGCCGGCCTCAATGGCCTGTTGCGCATCAGCACGCACCGAGCCCCAGTCCACGATGGCGTAGCGCTCCGGCACGGTGGCGCGGATCAGCCAGGGGGTCCGAAACGCGTTCTCCATAGTGGAGTGGCAGATGAGCTTGGTCATGACAGGTCTCGCCCAGCCATTGGCCATGAGGAAGCGCACGCTGTCCTGGTGGTGGGGTTCGACGGTGAGGTGATGGATGCCGAGTTGCACCCCTTGCGCGGAAAAACGCCGCTCCAGCGCCGACAGCAACGCCGAACCGATGCCCTGACGGCGCATGAGGGCGGGGACGAAGACCGACAACAGCTCAAAGTCCTGCGCGGGACCTGCCATGCCGAGCGCAAGGCCGACGGGCACGTCGCCATCCATTGCCCCCACCGCGAAGGTGCGGTCGAGGAACGGTGCGACGGCCTTGCGCACGGCCGGGAAGGTGAGGTGGGCGAAGGCGCTGAGATCGCCCGCGTCCACATCCACGACGCCGATGGACGGCGCGGACGACGCGGGCATGGCCACGGGTTAAGCCGGCGCGGTGGCCGCCGTGGTGGTATCGGCGGCTTGCGCGTCATCCATCGGGGCGGCCGGCGCGTTTTCATCGGGCTCGTCGATCAGACCTGAGGCAAACAAGGTGTCGAAGAATTCGGCCGCCGTCAGGACGCTCGCACCTTCATCCACGATGGTCTCGATCACCTCGCCGATGGTGCGATCGCCCCGATGCATCAACTCGCCGACGCGCGCACCACACACGGCGTTTTCAATGACATGCTCCAGGCACCGTGAGGTGAGGCGGAAGCCCCGCTCCAAAGGCTCGAACCCGAGGTCCTCACGGAAGCGGGCCGGCCAATGGCGCGGCACGTCGGGGTGCGTGTGGGTGGCGATGAGGTCGTCGATGGCAGCGCGGTAGCCTTCGGCATCGTCAAAACTGCGCTCGCCGAAAACGCGGTAGCCGAGGGGATACTCGGCGCTTCCCGGCACTGGCGAGACCAGTTGCACCACGCGTCGCGGCATCGACACGAGGAAGCCCGACACGCAGGCGATGGTGGTGTGGTCGATCTCAAGATTGGCGATCTTGTCGGACTTGCCTGCCTCGCGCAGCTTCAAGATCCGCTCGCGGGCGCGCCCTGCATTGGCCTTGGCGCCAAGGGACTCACGGTTCTGCATGACGAGTTCCACGCCGATCAGCTCTTCGGGCGTAAACGCGTCGTGGATCTTGTTCAAATGCTTGACCGTCAGCACGGAGAAGCGGTTCGTGACGGTCTTATACTTGTCGAAGAGTTTCAGGATGCGCCGGGTCAGTGCAGGGTCCTTGAGGGGCGCAGCCGTTGTGGTTTGCGGCAGGGCGCCTGTGATGTGGTAGTAGTCTTCGATGAAGCGATCATAGTCGGGATTGTCGCACGGGTCGGTGGCCCAGTAGCAGAAGCCTGTTTGTGCGGCTGTGCCGAAAAGGTCGTTCATCACCGTGACGACGCCGCGCCACAGGGCCGCGTTCTCGTCCGTATAGGGAATGTGGCCGCGGTAGCGCTCTGCCGATAGGCCGCAGAACCAGCACCCGACGGTGCAGCCTTCGCTGAGCTCGAACGCGACAATGGGGTGGACGACGGCATCGGCCGAGCCGCCAAGCTCACTCATGGAGCGGTTGACCTGACGCTTGCGCCAGGCGTCGAATACGTCGTGGATCCCTTCCGTGCGGCCTTCTTCGCGGATGAGGTCCCGGTGGCGGATCATCTGCTGCATGTAAAGGTCCCACGCTTCGGCTTTGGGCCAGCGCTTGCCTTCTTCTGTGCGGCGATACTTCAGATAGTCGCGCCGCCACAAGGGGAGGAGTTCGGCC
>JBCDCF010000190.1:0-6907 GCA_039182345.1 Pseudomonadota bacterium | reverse complement strand
CCCAGAACCATCGGCGCATCCACCACGAAGGGGCCGATGCGGCCGTGGGTGTAGTAGTGCACGTCGCTGCCGCACACGCCCACCACCTTGGTGGCCACAGCCACCTCCCCAGGCCCCGGCTGACTGGGCAGGGGAATGTCCCTGATTTCGATGTGACGCACCTTTTCAAGCACCACAGCACGCATGAACTCGCCCTCCCCAGCGCGCCCTGATCGGCGCTTCCTTATCGAAACGATGCTGCCGCCCCCCTCCTTAATGGTCAAGGCGTC
Organism: Pseudomonadota bacterium; assembly: GCA_039182345.1. GTDB lineage: Bacteria > Pseudomonadota > Alphaproteobacteria > Rhizobiales > Amorphaceae > Acuticoccus. The sequence continues at coordinate 6,638 of JBCDCF010000190.1, read as the reverse complement.
GCACGCAGCCGCCCGGTGGCGTCCACCTCATCGGCCACCCTGCAACGGGCCCTACCCCGCCAGCATCGGAAACGTTACGCCGATGGCCCAGGCAAACACGGTTGCCGCGGCGAAAGCGCCTGGCAAAGGGTGTCCCGTCCGCCGATAGCTCCAGCGCCCGAACAGGGCGAAGATGACGAAGAACAACACAATCACCGGCACAAGAATGATGAGGAAAAACAACCGCTCCAGGTCAAGCGCCACCGCGGCAGCGAGAGACAGGAGGAAGAGTGCCCTGGCGGCAAGGCCGGACAGGCGCGCGCTTTGGGGCCCGCGTGTGACCCAGTCTTCGGTGAGGAAGTAGGCGAGCGTTCCAATGAACAGGAGCGCCAGCAACGGTGCGCGGGCGGGGATCGGCTGAAACCACGTGATGGTGAGCCCGATCGTCAGGCCCAGCGCAATCAGCGCATAGCCGGTCACCGCAACCGTCGACACAAAGAGCGGGGCGACACCCACACGGCTTGAGGCCTGGCGCGGGGTCAGGACGGCGCTGAGGAGGGCCGTCAAAGCGCCGTAGGTGAAAAAGTGCGCCGCCAGATAGTCGCCAACGAGGATGGGCATGAAGTCCGTCGGAAGGACCCTCAGGAGGAGCGGCGTTGCAACAGCAGGCACCACCAGGATGGGCCAAACGCGGCGCCAGGACTGGCCACCGCCCACGGGAGGCTCCGCCACCACAGGCAACAGCCGTGACAGTGGGTAGGCAAGCGCCACGATCCCCAACACCAACAGGCCGATCCATGGAAGGCGGGCATGGGCCTCCACGGCGCCTGAACGCTCGACCGCGAAGGTGTTGTCGAGCCACGCCACAGCCTCACGCAGGCTGTGGGGGCTGTAGAGGACGGCAATGTGCTCTGTGGATGGGGAGAGGGTGACCCTGCGGGCCGTGCCACCATCGAACGCGCCATAGGTCACCTCGGCAGCGGCCGTGTCCGGGGCGATGGAAAGGCTTGTGACCCGCAGCGCCTCCTCCACCAAGCTGCGCTCCCACGCCCCAACAATCACAAGAAGGTTGCGCGGCGTCTCTGCGGTGACGGCGGGGGAGAACATGGAGACGGCGATGGTGGCGTCGACGCCGTCAAGATCGCCCGCGGCGCGCACGATGATGTCTGATGCCATGGAGTGACCGAGGAGCGCGCGGCCCTCCCCCGCACCGTCCAGCCCTTCGGCAAAGGCTGCCACGTCCTTGGTCTGCTCAAGGAGTGCCTGGGTGGCGCCTTCCACCGCCAGAAGATTGCCTGTGAGGGGCTGAGGGTGGGCCCCGTGGCCCAAAAACTCGAAAGTGACGGCCATATAGCCGTTCCGGGCGATGGCTGTGGCGAAGGGGGCCATCAACCGTTTGGATCCGGCAAAACCGTGGGCGATCACCACCACAGGGGGCCTCGCCCCCACATCGGCGGAGGGCGTCGCGGGGCGATAGACCTTCACAGGCGTCTCGCCCACCATCTCCGTGACGACGACGACGCCTTCGCCCGCCCGCCACAATGCAAAGACGGAGACGGCAATGGCAGCAAGCGAGAGGATCGCCACGCCAAGGCGCAGAACGGATGTGGCGGTGCCAGAGTTTGGGGCGCTCATCGGGCGGCGGCCATCGCTTTGGCCTTGTCCCTCACCCCAGGGCTCACCAGCCGGGCGGCCGGTAGGGGTGGTGACGAGGCTTTGCCGCCCACCTTCTCAATCTCGGCCACGAGGAGGGCGCGGCGGGCAAGGAGCGTGTCGATCTCCTCGTCCCGTTCGGTCCTTGCGGCCTCCAGTGCGGCGGCGGCGGTTGAAAGCATGGCCATCCCCTCCTCAATCCTGGCGTCCAGTGCTGCGGCCATGCTACCGGCGCCTTTCAGCCGCCGTGCCAGCTCGGTGCGGTCGGTGGCGCTCATGGCACCGCCCGGTGCGCTGCCATTGCGTCGGGCGGCACGCTCGGCCTGAAAGTCCCGCTCCACCTCGGCAAATCGCACGGGACGGGTTGCCCTTTCCTCAATGGCGGCAAGGACCTGGGCCTGCAGGATGAAGGGGGTGTCGATGTCGGCTTTCGCTTGCTTGTTAAGGAGAAGACGGGACAGCCGGCTGTCCAGGAACACAAGATCCTGCTGGGCCGCACGGTCCCGCCGCAAGGCGTTGCGGGCAATGACGAAGCCGGCGATGGCGGCAGGGGCCGACAGCAGCCAGTTCTGGGGAATGAGGATCGCCTGGACGGCGGCAAGCCCCATCATCACCGTGCCGCCCACAATGCGAAGGAGCGCCGGCCAGGGGCTGCGGCGGGGCGGCGCGCCAGGGTCGGCGATGGGTTCTGGCGGGGCGTAGGCAAAGCGCTCCGAAATGGCGAAGGCCCCCACCCTCTCACGCAGTGCCGCGGCATTGAAAGGGGCCGCCTCAGCCCCCTCGAACGCCTCCCCCAAGACCTGGCGCGGCAACAGGAACAGGAGCGCTCCCGTCCCCGCTTCAAGACGGCACCACGGACAGGAGGCAACACCCTTTGCATGGTGGTGGCGCAGGCTGTCACCGCAGGCGATGAGGCTTGCCTCAAGGTCGCTGAGCGCATCCACCCACGCATCGGCGGAGGGCCTTTCCTCAGGGTCTGGCGAGAAGGCGCGCTCAAAAAGGGTGGCAATGGCCTCAGGAACGTCAGTGAGGCGGCAAGCGTCGGGGGGTGGCGCAAGGCCGGTCTCACGGGCGCTCGAATAGGCAAACTGGTGGGCCGCGATGGCCTCAGGCACGCGGATCTCACCATTCTCGCTGACCCCTGCAAAAGGGTGGCGACCCATGAACAGGAGCTGGAAGACCACGACGGCAAGGCCGAAGGCGTCATGGGCGGGGGATCGCGCGGTGTCGTCGAGGCGCACGCCGAAGAGTTCGGGCGCTGTGTATTCAGGCACACCCACACGGCACAGATGGAGTGTGTTGCCATCGTGAAACTGGAAGCTGTCGGCATCGATCAGCGTGACGAGGGCATCCTCGCCAATCAGAAAGCTGGAATGGTTGACGTCGCCGATGACGCAGCCTGCCAGATGGGTGGCGGCGACACTGCGCGCGGCATTGAGGGCAACGCGCACAAGGAAACGATAGTCCGCGTCGGGAAACCGTGCCTTGCGCGCCCCTGGGGCGTAGAGTTCGTGAAGGGCGGCGGCATCATCCACCCGGGGCATGAGGAAGCCTTTGAAACGCCCCTCACCATCCCGCACTGCCGCTTGGGGGAAGGCAACGGTCGGCGCGGTGCGCCACAGCTCAGCCGCCACCATTGCGGCAATCTTGCCCTCGCGGGCGCACGCGCCCTCGGCGGCGTAAAGCTTGACGGCCTTGTGCGGTTCGCCTTCAACGGCAAACACCTCCCCTTCCCCGCCTTTGCCAAGGCGTTCGGCAAGGGCGATGGGCGCTTCGTCGGTGCGAAGATGCCCCTTCACGGGTCACCCTCCAGCCTTGAGGTGGCTCGCACGGCGACCACCAGCGTCTTGTCATCATCGCCGCGCTCGGCCACCCCGTCGCTCTCAAGGTAGCGGCGAAGGGCATGCGACAGGCGAGGGTTGCGCCCCCTTGCCGCCTCTGGGTCGGCCGCAAGGGCATCCAGCGGCGCGGCGACCATGCGGAAGAACGGCGGGTGGGGCTCGCCAGAGGCAAAGTCGAGGACGAGGCGCTCCAACCCGTCGCTGAACAGGCAGACGGCATCGAGCGGACGCTCGTCCACAAGGGTTCTGATGCCATCCTCCCCCTCATCGGTGAGGAACGCCGTGGTGCCTGCATAGGGGCCGTGGGCGGGCCATGAGAGGGCCGACCACGCCCCAGTCTCACCGCACCGGCCCACAATGGCCCCATCCCCCACATGGAGGATGAGGCTGCGCGTGCCGTCCGACAGGGCAAGGAGGGCCGTTGTGGCAAGGTCGCGGGCAGAGAGGCCGTGGCGCGCTGCCACCGCCTCCATGCGGTCGCTCGCGGTGATGGCGACAGTGCGAAGGTCGGCGATCCCAAGGTCCGCAAGGCGGTTTTGGGAGAGCATCGCCCCGGCAAGGGACGACAGTGTGCGGCAAGCCAATGCCGCGCCGGCGCCGCCCCTTGCGGCACTGCCAGCACCATCGGCAACGACGGCGATGAGGTGGGATTGATCGGGGCCGAGGACGCTGACGCGCAAGGCGTCCTCACAAGCCTCGCCACGGGTGGCGTGGGCGGTGCCGCGGCATCGTGCGGCAGCGCTCACCCAGCCAATGGGTGGGTTGCCGCCTCTCATCGCGGCGGCAACGGCCTTGGTGGTGAGGCGGGCGGGCCGACAGTTGATGGATCCACTGCGATGGCCGCTGCCTCCGTGGTCGGTGCTGGCGCTTTAGTCGTCGAGCCTGCGGCGCAGATTGCCGACGCGGTTGCGCAGACGCTGCACCTCCTCTTTCAGACCTGCAATCGTCTGATCGCGCGCCCGAAGCTTCTCGCGCAGATCGGCCTGACGATCGCGCGCGGCATCACGGCGGTCGCGCAGACGCTCAGCACGATCACCGCGCCGGTCCACCACGGCAAGGAGTTCATCGATCCGCGCCTCACGTTCGCCCAAGACCTCCTGCAGTTCGGCAATGGCGTTCTCTTGCTCATTCACGCGAGCGGTGAGCGCGCGCACGCGCGGGCCGGGGCGGTTTGCCTGAAGCTCATCAATGGTGGCGCGCAGGCTTTCCATGCGCACGCGGCGCTCATCGGCAAGGTCGCGAAACTTGTCACGGCTGGCGCGAAGATCCTGAGCGCGGGTGCGAAGGTCCTGCAGCGCGAGGGTGCGCTTTTCCAAGAGCGCCTGGGCTTCTTGATAGTCGGCCTCAAGCGTGCCGGCACGATCGCGGCGCAGGCGCAGCCTGTCGCGGGCCTGACCCAACTGGGCGCGAAGGTCCTCGATGATGTCCTTGCGTTCCCGTGCAAGGGCCCGAAGGTCCTGATTGCGCGCGATCTGCTCTTGCAGCTTGTCCTCAAGCTCACGCCGGGTCTCGCGCTGGGCGAGGACAATCTCACGGTCGTAGGCCCTGTGGGTTCCCTCGTGCCAGCCCCGATGGTCCGCCTGGGCGGCCGAAAGGGGAAGCATCAACGCCAACGCAAGTACGCTCACTCTCATCGTCACAATCCGTTCCTCCTTACACACTGGCGCGCACGATCCCCGCACCCGATCACATAGTGCGTCTTGCGCGCGCGGCGGCCCCACGCCGAGCCATTGGACAAAGGCTAGGCACGCGTGCCTGAACGCTGAACGAACGGGACAGGCGATGGGTTCGCCGCCCCGCCCGAAAGGGTGAGGATTAGGATGGAAGGTTAAGGCGAATATGAAGGTCGCGCAGCTGTGCTGGCGTCACGTCGGAGGGCGCGCCCATCATCAAGTCCTCAGCCCTTTGGTTCATGGGGAAGAGGGTGACGTCGCGCAGGTTCTCCCGCCCGCACAGGAGCATGACGATGCGGTCGATCCCAGGAGCAATACCGCCGTGGGGGGGCGCGCCGTATTGGAGGGCGCGCAGCATGCCGCCGAACTCGTTCTCAAGGACGCTCTCGTCGTAGCCTGCGATCTTGAAGGCCGCGGTCATGATTTCGGGCTTGTGGTTCCTGATGGCGCCTGAGGAGAGTTCCACGCCGTTGCAGACAATGTCGTACTGGTAGGCGTCAATCTCCAAGGGATCCTTGGTTTGAAGCGCCTCAAGGCCGCCTTGGGGCATTGAGAAAGGGTTGTGGGAGAAATCGATCCGGCCGGTTTCCTCGTCCTTTTCGTACATGGGAAAGTCGACGATCCAGCAGAAGGCGAACTGGTCCTCATCCACAAGGCCAAGCTCCGTGCCCACCTTGGTGCGCGCTTCCCCGCCGAATTTGAGGAACTGGTCGGGACGGCCGGCGAGGAAGAACACGGCGTCGCCCGCGCCAAGGCCAAGCTGGGTGCGCAAAGCCTCGGTGCGCTCGGGGCCGATGTTCTTGGCAATGGGGCCTGCGCCCTCAGCCTCGCCCTCACGCCAGAAGATGTAGCCGAGGCCCTTTTGGCCTTCCGACTGGGCCCAGGAGTTCATCCTGTCGCAAAAGGCGCGGCTGCCGCCCGTTTTGGCGGGAATCGCCCAGACGCGCACGCGCGGGTCGCTGGCAATCATGCCGGCGAAGATCTTGAAGCCTGAGCCGTCGAAATGGGGCGTCACGTCTTCCATGACGATGGGGTTGCGCAGGTCCGGCTTGTCGGAGCCGTACTTGTCCATGGCCTCGCGGAAGGGAATGCGCGGGAATGTTTCGGTGACGCGCTTGCCGTCGGCAAACTCCTTGAAGAGGTCGCGCAGGACAGGCTCCACCGCCTGAAATACGTCCTCCTGTTCCACAAAGCTCATCTCGATGTCGAGCTGGTAGAACTCGCCGGGGGAGCGGTCGGCCCGCGCGTCCTCGTCGCGAAAGCAGGGGGCGATCTGGAAATAGCGGTCGAACCCGGCAATCATGATGAGTTGCTTGAACTGCTGGGGGGCCTGGGGCAGCGCGTAAAACTTGCCGGGGTGAAGGCGGGACGGCACCAGGAAGTCCCGCGCGCCTTCGGGCGAGGAGGCGGTGAGGATCGGCGTCTGAAACTCCATAAAGCCCGATTCGGTCATGCGTCTGCGGATGGAGGCGATGATGGCGCTGCGCTTGAT
>JBCDCF010000189.1:0-6930 GCA_039182345.1 Pseudomonadota bacterium | reverse complement strand
GCAGGTGCGCATCCGCGACGCCTCCCAGATCGATGAGGCGCGCCAGCGTCTGGATCTGTTGCGCAACCCCCTGGTCCAGGGCCTGTTCGGTTCCCAGGCGGTGGACGAATTTGCCATCTCCGAAGGCTCCAACGGCGTTCTTCGGTTCGATTTCACCTCCGACGGGCTCTCCACGCGCATCCGCTCCATCGTGGACCAGTCCATCGAGGTGGTGCGCCGACGCATCGACGAACTGGGCACCACCGAGCCCAACATTCAGCGTGAGGGCGAGGACCGCATCCTCGTGGAGGCCCCTGGCGGCAATCCTGAACAGCTGAAGGGTCTTGTGGGCACGACGGCCCAGCTCACCTTCCACCTGGTGGATACCTCCATGTCCGGCGAGCAGGCCATGCAGACCCGCCCGCCGGCAGGGACGATGGTGCTGATGACGTCGGAAGACGACGAAATCGAGCCGCTGCGCCCTTACGTGTTGGAGGAATCGCCCCTTCTCACCGGCGAAGACCTTGTGGACGCGCAGCCCGCGTTCGAGCAGCAGACCAATGAGCCCGTCGTCACCTTCCGCCTCACCACCTCCGGCGCGCGGCGCTTCGGTGAGGTCACGTCCCAGTTCGTGGGGCGGCCCTTCGCCATCGTGCTTGACCAGGAGATCATCTCCGCGCCGGTGATCCGCGAGCCCATCACGGGCGGTTCGGGGCAGATTTCGGGCAGCTTCTCCGTTCAATCCGCCAACGATCTGTCCATCTTGCTGCGCGCCGGTGCCTTGCCCGCCGGTCTGACGCTCGTGGAAGAACGCACCGTCGGCCCGGGCCTTGGTGCAGACTCCATCGCGGCTGGCGAGATGGCCGCTCTTGTGGCCGCCGTCCTCGTGGCGATCTCCATGATCCTCGTCTATGGCCTGTTCGGTGTATTCGCGAACCTTGCGCTCATCACCAACATCATCCTGATCCTTGGGCTGTTGTCGCTGCTGGGCGCCACGCTGACCTTGCCAGGCATTGCCGGCATCGTCCTCACCATGGGCATGGCGGTGGACGCCAACGTTCTGATTTACGAGCGAATACGGGAGGAGGGTCGGAACGGTCGAACGCCGATCCTTGCCATCGACACAGGCTTCAGCCGCGCGTTCGGCACCATCTTGGACGCCAACATCACGACGCTGATTGCCGCCGTCATCCTCTTCCAACTGGGCTCAGGTCCCATCCGCGGGTTTGCGGTGACCCTTGCCATCGGGATTTTGACGACGGTGTTCACAGCCTTCCTGTTCACCCGATTGATGGTGGCCCTTTGGGTGCGGCGGCGCAGGCCCACCGCGATACCGGTGTAGTCCCATGAAACTCATTCATCTGCCGGACAACACAGCCATCAAGTTCATGCGCTACCGCATGGGGGCGATGGTCGCCTCCCTTGCAGCGTGCGTGGGGTCCATCCTCCTGTTTGCTGCCATCGGCATGAACTATGGGATCGACTTTCGCGGCGGCACCGTCGTGGAACTGCGCTTCGAGCAGCCCGTGGATGTGGGCTCGCTGCGCAGCGAAATCGGCGGGCTCAATCTCGGCGACGTGCAAATTGTCGAGTTCGGCGCCCCCACCGATGTTCTGATCCGCGTGGAAGAACAGCCTGGCGGGGAGGAAGCCCAGCAACGCGCTGTCATCCTCCTGCGCGAAATGTTCGAGGAAACCGCCGAGTTCCGCCGTGTGGAGGTGGTGGGGCCGCGTGTGTCTGGCGAGCTTGCCCGTGCCGGCGCCATTGCCGTCATCGGCGCGCTGTTTGCCATCATGGCCTACATCTGGCTGCGGTTTGAGTGGCATTTTGCCATCGGCGCCGTGTTGACGACGCTGCACGACGTGATCCTCACCATCGGCCTATTCTCGCTCACCCAGATAGAATTCAACTTATCGTCGATCGCTGCGGTCCTAACCATCGTCGGTTACTCCCTCAACGACACCGTGGTTGTCTACGACAGGGTGCGAGAGAACCTTCGACGATATAAACGCATGGCCATGCCGGACCTGATCGACCTGTCGATCAACCAGATGTTGTCGCGCACATTGATGACGTCGATCACCACCCTCCTGGCACTGGGAGCCTTGTTCACCTTCGGCGGGGAGGTGATCCGCTCCTTCACGTTCGCGATGATCTGGGGCGTTCTCGTGGGCACCTATTCGTCCATCTTCATTGCCGCGCCGCTCCTCATCACCCTCAACCTTCGTCCCAGTCGCGTGGCCGGTGGCGACAGCCCGGACGATGATGGGGACGAGGGGACGCCCGCGCCTGAAGGAGGCCTAAAGGCAGGGGCAACGGCCAATCTGTGATGGCGGCCGGTCTCGTCATCAGAGACGCGCACTTTCCAGGCCGCGCGCCCATCGATGCTTACGGGGCAGGGGGCTTCCGCTTTGCGGAGATGTCCCACGTTGGCTCGCTCCTGTGCGTGCCTTCGGGCATTTATGGGTGGGCGCCGTCAAAGCCTGAAGAGATCGACCGCGATTCGTTGCGCCTTGTGTTCGAGGAGGCGGGCGACATCGACGTTCTCCTCCTTGGTGTCGGCACACTCCCCGTGCCGTTGCCTGAGGCGACGGTGGCATCCCTTCGCCGCAACACTGTGCGCCACGACACAATGACCACAGGCGCTGCCGTGCGCACCTTCAACGTGATGGTGGCGGAGGAGCGCCGTGTGGCCGCCGCCCTTCTCGCGGTGGACTAGGCCGATGGCGACCCTTTGTCGGCGGCATGACTGAGGGACAGGACATTGCCCAAGCGGTCCGCGAGGGGGACCGCGCCCTTTACCTCAGCCACCTGTTTGCGCCCGAGACCGTCCGGCCGGAGCTGTTCGCCCTTGCCGCCTACCAGATCGAGCTGAAACGCATCGTAGAGCGGGCGCGCGAGCCTCTGGCGGCTGAGGTGCGCCTGCAGTGGTGGCGCGATGCGCTGCGCAATGAAGGCTTTGGGGCCGGCGGCGGCGTTGACCTTGTGGAGGCCCTGCGCGCCGCCATCACCCGCTTCGGCTGGCCCGTGGACGCCCTTGCCTCCATGAGCGAAGGCCGCATCCACGACCTTTATGCCGACCCCTTCGCCGACCTTGACGCATTCGACGGCTATGCGGGGGAGACCCGCGCCGTCCCCCTCCAGCTGGCGGCCATCGCCATGAGCGTTGCGGCAGGCGAGGGGGCGGATCTGGCGCGCCAGGCGGCAACGGCGGCAGGCTATGGAGGCGTTGCCCTTGCCGCTGCCGACGCTGCCATCGGCGCGCCCGCCGCCCTCAGCCGCCAGCGCACGCTCCTTCCCCTCAACCTGTGGCCCTCGGCCGAGGCGCTTCGCGAGGCTGTGGAAGGGGGCACCATGACGCCGGCGGCCGTGGAGGCGGTGCGCGCCCTTGCCCAGCACGGCCTCACCGCGGACGACCGCATGCGCGCCTTGATCGCCGAGGTGCCTGAAAGCGCCCGCGCGGCCCTCCTGCCGGCCTTCCTGGCCCGCGCCCCTTTAGAGGCGGCCGTGCGACAGCCTCAGAACGTTGCATCCCCCGGGCCCATCAGGACCCAGTGGACCCTCTGGCGCGCGGCACAGAGGCTCGCCCGTTAGATGATGGCGTGGCGGACCTTGGCGGACACCCACTCGCTGAGGACCACCGTCGCAAGGATGACAATGAAGATCAGCGTCACCTGCGGCCAGGCCAAAACGTTGAGCGAGGCCTGAAGCTGAAGGCCGATCCCGCCGGCACCCACAAGCCCCAAAATGGTGGATTCGCGGATGTTGATGTCCCACCGGAACACCGACACGCCGAAGAATGTGGGCAGGATCTGCGGGACGATGGCGTAGTCGATCACCTGCGCACCGCTCGCCCCCGTCGCCGTCACCGCCTCCACCTGCCTCTGGTCGATTTCCTCGATCGCCTCATAGAGCAGCTTGGCGATGAAGCCGATGGATCTGAGACCGATGGCAATCACCCCGGCCAAAATGCCGGGGCCGATGATGGACACCAGCAACAGCGCCCAAATCAACGAGTTGATGGAGCGCGAGGCGACGATGATGAAGAGCGCGATGGGCCGCACAATATAGACGCTCGGCGTGGTGTTGCGCGCTGCCAGAAACGCAATGGGTACGGCGATGATGATGCCAAGGAGCGTTCCCAGCGTTGCAATGTTCAAGGTGTCCCAGAGTGGCACCAGGAGCTTGTCGAAATAGGACCAACGCGGCGGAAACATGCGCGAGCCGATGTCGGCGGCCTGCTGCGGCGCATCCCAGACGAAGGCCCAGATGGTGTCCTTCGTCATCACCTGCCAGCAGAACACGAACAACGCCACAAGGGCGAGCCAGCCGAACCACAGGGCGAGGGAGGTCTTGGTGGTGCGGTGGCGCCAGTCACGCCCGTCGGTGGTGGTCACAACAGGCATTATTGGACCCACTTGCGCACGTAGCTGGAGGCGTATTCGGCCACCATCACAATGGCGATGATGATGAGGAGGATGGCCCCTGCCGAATCGAACTCATACCGGTCGATGGCGGTGTTGAGGGTGGCGCCAATCCCCCCGGCGCCCACGATGCCGATCACGGCTGACTCGCGAAAGTTGATGTCGAACCTATAAAGGGACAGGCCGATGAGCCGCGGCATCACCTGGGGCTGCACGGCATAGTTCACAAGCTGCCAGTAGCTCGCCCCTGTGGAGCGCACGGCCTCGGCCTGGCGCTCGTCAATGTCCTCAATGTCTTCGGCAAGGAGTTTGGCGAGGAAGCCGATGGTGGCGAAGGAGAGCGTCAAAAACCCTGCGAAAGGACCGAAACCGAACATCGCCACAAACAAGATCGCAATGATGATTTCCTGCAGTGCGCGCGAAAGGGCGATGATGGCCCTGCAGACGGCATAGATGGGCATGGGCGCAAGGTTGCGCGCCGCACCGATGCCGATGGGGATGGACAACAAGATGCCCACGACGGTGGCGGTCACCGTCATGGTCAGGCTTTCAATGAGGCCTTGGCTGATGTCGGACCAGCGGGAGGTGAAGTCGGGCGACAGGAAGCCCTGGATGAAGCGCCAGCCGCGGTCGAGCCCTTCGTAGACGCGCACCCAATTGACGTCGAGGGACCCTGCCGCTGCGATGACGTAAAGGATCGCGCCGCCATAGATGACGATGCGCCAACGCCGATCGTGTATGAGGATGGGCGGGCGCTTCCAGGTGCGCCGCGGCGCCGCCGTGCTCACTTCATGCCCGCCAGCCGCTCGGCCATGTCGCGCTCTTCGCCGAGGGGGTCCTCGTCCTCCTCCTCGTTCTTGCGGCGCATGGCGGTCCAGTCTTCCTCGCCGTAGATGATGGTGAGGGCTTTGTCGTCGAGGCGCGAGGGCGGACCGTCGAACACCACCTCGCCAGCCCTCAGGCCGATGATGCGCTGGGTGAACTCTTGCGCCAGAACCACATCGTGAATGTTGATGACGGCCGGAAGCCCGCGCTCGCCGCAGATCTCAAGGATCAGCCGCATGATCTGGCGGGAGGTCTTGGGGTCGAGCGAGGCTGTGGGCTCGTCCACCAGCAACAGTTCGGGGTCCTGCTCCAAGGCGCGGGCAATCCCCACCCTTTGGCGCTGACCGCCTGAAAGGGCATAGGCACGCTTGTCGGCATGTTCCGACAGCCCCACACGGTCCAGGAGCTGGAAGGCTTTCTCAATGCTTTCGGGCGGAAAGCGGCGGGTGAAAGAGCGCCAGAACGAGACGTAGCCGAGGCGGCCCGACAGGACGTTTTCCATCACCGTCAGCCGTTCCACCAGGGCGTATTCCTGGAAGATCATGCCGATGCGACGGCGCGCGCGCCGCAGCTGTCCGCGCGATAGGGATGTGATGTCCACATCGCCAAGCCTCACGGTGCCAGAGGTGGGCTCCACAAGGCGGTTGATGCAGCGGATGAAGGTGGATTTGCCGGCCCCTGAAGGTCCGATGAGGCCGATCACCTGGCCAGGGTCCACCGTGACCGACACCGACTTCAGCGCTTTGTCGCCGGTCTTATAGGTTTTCGTGAGATCAGCGATCTGGAGCAAAGAGGCGCACTCCGCAGGAAAAAGCCGGGGCGGAGGACCCGCCCCGGCGAAACTCAGCCGGCCAGCTTACTGGCAGTTGTACGACACTTCGTTGGCTTCGTCGATCTTGCGGATCACCGCCCAATGCTCCTGGAAGGTGATGGGGATGAACTGGGCTTCGCCGGACTTGGAGAACTCTTCCTCCAGCGAGGTGCCTGCCCAATCGAACGAGAAGAACGCGTCCTTGATCTTCTCCTGGAGCTCCGGGTCGAGGTTGTAGACAAGGCCATACCCCGTGGTGGGGAAGGTCTGGGACTTGTAGATGGACTTGATCTGGTCCGCGGTCACCACCTCACGCTCAAGCATGCGCGACAGGACCGAGTTGGCGATGGCGGCCGCCGGATAGTCCTTGTTGGCAACGCCAAGGATGGAGTTGTCGTGCTTGCCTGAGAAGACGGGCTCGAAGTCTTCGTTGGCGGCCATCTGGTAGTCGGCCTGCAAGATGGCGGACGGCGCCTTGAAGCCCGAGTTGGAGGTTTCGGACGTGAAGGCAAGCTTGCCGCCCTTGATGTCTTCCACCGCCTCGATGCCGGAGCCGGGATACGTGATGATTTCCATCTCGTAGCCGAAGGGGCCGTCGTCTGAGGCCATCATGGTGAAGGGGCGGAACCCTGCACAGGCAACGGCGAGCGGGTTGGAGCCGGTGTTGAAGCCTGCAATGTGAAGACGCCCTGCGCGCATCGCTTCAATCTGCGCCGCGTTGGACTGGACGGGGAAGAACTGGACGTTCTTGCCCGTCTTCTCCTCAAGGTGGGCGAGGAAGTCAGACCAGGCCTCGGCATAGACGGCAGGGTCTTCCACAGGGGTGTAGGCGAAGATCAGCGTGCCCGGATCCACCAGCTCTGACGCATCGGTGGGAATGTCGGCAATCAG
>JBCDCF010000188.1:0-6948 GCA_039182345.1 Pseudomonadota bacterium | reverse complement strand
CTTCCATGAGCGCGCAGGCGGGGCTTCTTGCCACGGTCTATCGAAGCGCAGAGCTTGACCCCAACAGGCTTGCCTTTGTGGAGGCCCATGGCACGGGCACCCGCGTCGGCGACCCTGTGGAAGCCGAAGCCATTGGCCAGATCCTTGCCATGGAGCGTGACGATCCGCTCCTGGTGGGGTCGGCGAAAACCAATTTCGGCCACCTCGAACCTGCCTCAGGCCTTGTGGGCGTCTTGAAGGCTGCCCTGGCGCTGCAGAACGATATCCTGCCGGCGTCCCTCCATTTCGAGACGCCCAACCCCGACATCCGCTTCGATGCACTAAACCTTTCGGTGGCGAGCGCGGCAACGCCTTTGGCAAAGGGCGCGACCCCGCGCCTTGCCGGGGTGAACTCGTTCGGGTTCGGCGGCGCCAACGCCCATGTTGTGCTGGAGGATGGCGAGAAGGTCGCCCCGGCCACGTCCCGCGTGCAATCCGCCCCGCTGGTGGTCAGCGCGGTGACGGCGCAGGGCTTGAAGGCAATGGCGCAGGCGAGCGCCGAGGCTCTGACCGCCCACGGCGATGCGGCAAGCTATGCCAACGCCGCGGCCTATCGCCGGCAACGCCATCCCCATCGCGCAGTGATCGCCTCCGGTGACATCAAGGCAATGGCAGACGCGCTGCGCGCCGTCGCCGACGGGGAGGACACAGACGGCGCCATTGTGGGCGAGGCCATCGCCCCTGCGGTCGCCCCTGTCTTTGTCTATTCCGGCAACGGCTCGCAATGGGCCGGGATGGGCCGGCAAGCCTATCAGGGCGATACCGACTTCCGCCTCTCCTTCGACAGGGCAGACAAGGTGTTCATGTCGGTGGCGGGCTGGTCCCTTGTCACGATGATGTTCTCAGAGGACCTTGAGACGGAGATCGAGCGCACGGAGATCGCGCAGCCTTTGCTGTTTGCCCTTCAGGTGGCGCTGACGGAGGCGCTCGCCCGCAAGGGTCTTGTGCCGTCCATGGTGCTTGGCCACTCCGTCGGGGAAGTGGCGGCAGCTTGGGCGAGCGGTGCCCTCAGCCTTGCCGACGCCGTGAAGGTGATCCACGCCCGCTCCACCCACCAGGAGGTGACGCGCCACCTTGGCGGGATGGCAGCCCTTCTGTTGCCGGCCGAAGAGGCCGAGGCGGCCCTTGCCCCTTACCCGGGGCTTGAGCTTGCGGCCGTCAACTCCAGCCGTTCGGTCACCATTTCGGGACCGACCGACACGTTGGCCGAGTTCGCCAAGGCCGCCCGCAAGAAGCGCTGGGCGCTGAAGCGGCTTGACCTTGACTATCCGTTCCACTGCGCTCTGGTGGAGCCGATCCGAGATCCCCTTCTGGCCTCCCTTGCGGACATTGCGCCGCGGGCGGCGACCACACCCATGGTGTCCACCGTCACAGGCGAGGCGGTGGAGGGCGAGGCGCTCGGTGCCACCTACTGGTGGGACAATGTGCGCCAGCCCGTGCACTTCAGCGATGGCGTGGCGGCCGCCCTCAAAGACCACCGTCTGTTTGTGGAAATCGGCCCGCGCCCCGTGCTGACGGCCTATGTGAGCGACATTGCCCGCAACGCGGAAATCCGTGCCACGGCGCTCCCCTCGCTGAAGCAGAACGATGCCAGCGCCGACAGTGTTGGCAACGTGGTGCACCGTGCCATTGCCCATGGCGCCAAGGTGGACGAAGGCGTTGTCTTCGGCCCCAAGCAGAGCGGACCGGATTGCCTGCCCACCTATCCCTGGCAGCACGCCTACTATCGCCAGACCGACAGCGCCGAGAAGGTGCGCCTCTCACCGCCGCTGGATCATGTGCTTTTGGGAAGCCGCCTTCTGCCGGACCAGGCGGACTGGCGCACGTGCCTCGACACCGCGCGCTACCCCTTCCTCGCCGATCACGCGGTGGAGGAAAGTGTGGTCTTCCCCGCCGCCGGCTTTGTGGAGATGTTCCTCGGTGCGGGGCGTCTCCTCCATGACGGCGCCGACATTGAGGTGCGTGACCTTGATATCGTGGCGCCCCTTGTGCTCGACGCTGAGAGCGAGCGCGAGGTGCGCACCCACGAAATTGCGCCCAACACGTTCCTGATCTCAAGCCGGCCGCGGTTCAGTGAGGATGGCTGGTCGCCTCACGCCAAGGCCCGCGTGGGCCCTGCGCCCGCAAAGCCCGACGCTCGGGGCGTCGATGCGCCCCAAAGGGTGGATCGCACCGTCAGCGCGCCTGAGCTTTATGAGCTGACGGCAAGCTACGGCCTTCCCTATGGCCCCGTGTTCCGCCGCGCCAACCATGTGACCCTTGCTGCTGACGGGCGGGCCGAGGTGCGCCTCTTGCCACCCGACCCTGTGACGGCGGGACACGGCTTTGCCCTTGATCCGACGCTGTTCGATTCCTGCTTCCATGCCCTCTTCGCGTTCATTGCGGGGATGGATGAGGGCGGGAGCCGTGCGGTGTTGCCTGTGCGGCTTTCCAGGCTGACCCTTTCGCAAGACGCTGGCGTTCCGGTGCGCGCGACCCTTTCCGTCACCATGCCCGCCGAGGGGATTGTCGAGGCGGACTTTGCGCTGTTCGACGAAGCGGGCGCAGTTGTGGCGCGCGCTGACGCGGTGCGTTTCCAGTCGGTCACGCTGAGCCGGGATTCGGGTGGTGAGACCATTGTGGCCGAGCCTGCCCTGCGTCGTATCAGCCGGGCCGGCGAAGCCTCCTCCGTCACGCCCTTCGTGCCCGATGGGCTGTTGGCCACCGACGATGTGGAGCCTGACGAGACCGCCCTGTTGATCGAGGCCGGCGTTCAGGCCGCCGCCGCAGACACCATGGCGAACCTTTTTGCCGAGGCGGTGTCGTTGGACGACCTTGTGGCGCGCGGTGCGCTTGCAAGTTCTGCCATGCCCCTGGTGGCGCGCCTCTTGATGGCCCTTGAAGCCAGCGGCAGCGCTGAGGAAGACGACGGCCGCTGGACGGTGGGCGAGAGCGCCATCGACGTCAGCGATGTGGTCGCCCTCCTGATGGCCGAGCACCCTGACAGGTTGGCCGAAGCTGCCCTTGTCGCAGCGCTTCCCCAGTGGCTTGAGGCAGTGGTGGCGAACGGCCTTTATGAAGGCGCCATCCCCGCAGCCGATTCCCTTCTGGCCCAATTGATGGGCGACGCTCCGTTCGCTGCCCCGCTTCACGACGCGCTCCTGTCCGCCTCAGGCGCAATGATTGACGGCGCGAAAGACCTTCCTGTGCGGGTGGGTCTTGTGGGGGCCGCCAACGTAGCGTTGGTGCGGGCCTTTGCCGAACTGTTGGACCCTGCGCGTATCGCCCTTGTGGTGACGGACCGCAACGACACGGCGGTGGAACGGGCAAAGCTTTTGCTTGAGCGCCAGCCTGGCCTCTCGTTCGTGCCCTTTGGCGATCTTGAAGGGGACGGCCATCCTTTTGACCTCCTGGTGATGGCCCCGTCCATGGGCTCGCCCCAGACAGGCGATGTGGCGCGTCTTCTCAAGCCCGACGGCGTTTTGTTGGCCGCGGCTCATCTGCCCAGCCTCTTTGCCGATGCCGTGTTCGGCCTTTCTGCAGATTGGTGGGCGGGATCGGTGGATCCCCAATCGCCCGTTGGCCGTCTCGGCCGCGCGGATGAGTGGTGTGAGGCGCTTGGCCATGCCGGTCTCACGGTGGTGGACTCCGGCACCCTTGCGAGCGCGCAAACAGACGGTCTCTTGGTTGTGGCCAAGAGTGGCGCAGCAGCCCCTGCCGAGGAGGCGGCCAAGCTTCCTTCCCTTCACGCCGTTGGCGAGCGGGCGCGCAAAGTGTGCGATGCCCTTGCCGCGATGCCTGACGATGGCCCCGAAGTGCTCGGCCTCGACACGGTGCCTGAGGGCGACTGCCTCATTGCCATCGACCCTGCCGAGGACGATGAAGGGCTTGCCGACCAGCTCGGCGCCATCGGGTCCTTCCTGCTGGCTCTGGGAAGCGAGGCGCGCACCGTCACCTTCGTCACCTTCGGGGCGGAGGGCAAGAGCGCCAACGACATCCGCCCATCAGCGGCCGCCGCACGGTCCTTCGCGCGGGTGGCGATGAACGAATTCTCGCACTTGGCCTTCCACATCATCGACATCATGCCTTCGTTCGATGCCAGTGTGGCAGCCGTGCGGCTGCGTGCCGAGTTGGCGCAGCCCAATGACGAGCGTGAGATTGTGCTGGCAAGCGACCACCGCTCTGCCGTGCGCTATCTGCCCGCTCCGCCTGCCGAACAGGCCGATGGGGAAGAGACCACGCTGACGATCCCCCGTCGCGGTTCCATCGACAATCTCGTCTGGCAAACCGTGGCCCATCCGCCTCTCCCCGACGGCCACGTGCGGCTGAAGGTGGAGGCGACGGGCCTTAACTTTCGCGATGTGATGTGGACGCTGGGGCTGTTGCCCCACGAAGCCCTTCAGGATGGTTTTGCCGGCCCCACCCTTGGGATGGAGTGCTCTGGCACCGTCGAAGCCGTCGGCGAAGGGGTGAGCGACCTTGCCCCTGGCGATGCTGTCATTGCCTTTGCCCCGGCCTGCTTCTCCTCCCATGTGACGGTGCGCGCCGATGCTGTGGTGCAAAGGCCCGATGCGTTGGGGCCCGAGGCGGCTGCCACTATTCCTGTCGCGTTCCTGACCGCGTTCTATGCGCTTGTGGAATTGGGGCGCATCGAAGAGGGCGAGACCGTACTCATCCATGGCGGGGCAGGGGGCGTCGGGTTGGCTGCGCTGCAGATCGCCAAGTGGCGCGGGGCGCGGGTGTTTGCCACGGCGGGCACCACCGAAAAGCGTGCGCTGTTGACCCGGCTTGGCGCTGACGCGGTGTTTGACTCCCGCGCACTCACCTTTGCCGATGAGGCCCTTGCCGCCACCGATGGCGAAGGCGTCGACATTGTGTTGAACTCCCTTGCAGGCGAGGCGATGGAGCGCAGCCTTTTGGCGTTGAAGCCCTTCGGCCGCTTCCTTGAGCTCGGCAAAAGGGACTTTTACGCCGACACAAAGCTTGGCCTGCGCCCGTTCCGCCGCAATCTCAGCTATTTCGGGATCGACGCGGATCAGCTCCTGTCCCACAGGGCAAAGCTCGGCAAGCGCCTGTTGACGGACATTATGGACCTTTTCCGTCAGGAAGAACTGGCGCCGTTGCCTTATAGGGCCTTCGAGCCCGACGCGGTGCAGGATGCCTTCCGCCTGATGCAGCACGCCGGCCATATCGGCAAAATCGTCGTGGCAGCCCCTTCGGCGCCGCGCGAAACGGTTGCCGCGCCCGCCACCACCATCCACCCGGACAAGACGTACCTCCTGGTGGGCGGCACCTCAGGCTTTGGGTTTGCAACGGCCCAATGGCTGATTGGCAACGGAGCGCGCCACCTGATCCTCGCCTCGCGCTCCGGGGTGAAGGACGAGGCCATTGCGAGCGCCATCGACACCCACCGCGAAAACGGCGTTGAAATTGCCGTTGAAGCGGTGGACGTGACCGATGCGGCGGCGCTGAAAACCCTTGTGGATGGGGTGGACGCGCAGCACCCGCTCTCAGGCGTTATCCACATGGCGATGGTGCTGGACGATGCGCTGATCGCCTCTCTGGACGCTGAGAGGCACCGCACGGTCCTCGGCCCGAAGATGGGCGGTGTGCAGGCGCTCGAGGCGGCCACCAAGGACGTGCCTTTGGACTTGTTTGTGGTCTACTCGTCCATCACCGTTCAGCTGGGCAACCCCGGCCAGGCCAACTATGTGGCTGCCAACGCCTTCCTGGAAGGGGTGGCGCGGCGCCGCAGGGCAGAAGGGCGGCCGGCGCTTGCAGTGGCCTGGGGTGCCATCGCCGACGTCGGGGTTCTGGCGCGGGACATGGAAACGTCCGAGCTGTTGCAGCGCAAACTTGGCCGCTACGCCATCACTGCCGAGGAAGGGCTGGCAACGCTCAAGACCCTCCTCGACACAGGTGCCATGGCCGGCGGCGCGGCTGTGCGCATGATCGGCAAGGTGGACTGGGGCGCGGCGCGCAAGGACCTTGCCATTGCAAGGACACCAGCCTTTGAAGACCTTGCCGACGAAGCCTCCGACATGGCCGATGCCGGCGCTGCCATCGACCTTGCCGAGCGCCTGAAGGGCCTGTCCGACCAGGAGGCCTTGTCGGAGGTGACAAAGCTTTTGGCGGCGGAAATCTCGCGCATCCTGAAGCTTCCTGCGTCAGAGGTGGACGTGCATAAGCCGCTCACCGCGCTCGGCATGGATTCGCTCATGGGCGTTGAACTACGCATGGCGGCCGAGCAACGCCTTGGCATCGACATTCCCCTCATGTCCCTCGCCGCAGGGGTCACACTGACTGACCTGGCCCGTAAGGTGATTGGTCGCACCCGCGGCGAAGAAGGTGTGATGGAGGATGAGGTTGCCGAAACCATGATCACGCGACATCTGGGTGAAGGCGACGGCGTTGAGAACATTGATGCGTTGGAAGACGCTGTGCGCCAGAAGATCGGCGACATGAGGACGATCATTCCATGAGCAAACGGGGCATCGGTGCGCTGAAGTCCGTCGCGAAGGATCAACTCCTTGCCGCGGCCCGTGCCTCGCGCAAGGCAGGCCTTGAACGCAAGATGGATCGTCTCGTTCCTCAAGAGAACGAACGGCGGACCGCGTCGTCGGCCTTTGATTTTGCCAGTCTTGAGGGGATGCGCGAGCTTCGCATCCACCGTGCCGCTGCGGACCTTTTGAAAATCGAAAGCCCGTTCTTTCGCGTGCACGAAACCCGCGCGTCGGCGCACACGCGCATTGATGGGCGCGACTACATCAACTTCTCCTCCTACGATTATTGCGGGCTGAACGGCCATCCGCGGGTCAATGCGGCTGCGAAGGCGGCCATCGACACGTTCGGCACGTCCGTGTCGGCAAGCCGCGTGGTTTCAGGCGAGCGGCCCCTCCACAGGGATCTTGAACGGGCGATCGCCGATTT
>JBCDCF010000187.1:0-6949 GCA_039182345.1 Pseudomonadota bacterium | reverse complement strand
GACCTGTGCCGCTGCCATCATCAGCGCGGCCGCAGCCGGTCCCAGCATTGCCCAAGACAAAGAGTTGACCTTGTGCTGGGCCGCCTGGGACCCCGCCAACGCTTTGGTGGAACTGTCGAAAGGCTTCACCGAGCAAACCGGCATCACAATGAACTTCGAGTTCGTGCCTTGGACCAATTTTGCCGACCGCATGCTGAACGAGTTGAACTCTGGCGGTCAGCTCTGCGACCTGATGATCGGCGATAGCCAGTGGATCGGCGGCGGGGCCACTTATGGTCACTATGTCAAGCTGAATGACTTCTTCGAGGCGGAAGGCATCTCCATGGATGACTTCTTGCCGGCCACCGTCTACGCCTACTCCACCTGGCCGAAGGGCACGCCCAACTACTATGCGCTGCCGGCCATGGGCGATGCGCTGGGCTGGGTCTACCGGAAGGATTGGTTCGACAGGCCCGAGATCAAAGAGGCGTTCATGGCCGAGGTCGGCCGCGAATTGGGGGTGCCGCAGAACTGGACCGAGTTGAAGGAGATCGCCGAGTTCTTCCAAGGGCGCGAGATCGACGGGCAGACCCGCTATGGCGCGGCCATCTACACAGAGCGCGGCTCTGAAGGCATCACCATGGGCGTCACGGCAGCCCTTTATGCCTGGGGCTTCAAGTACGAGAACGCGCCAGGTTCCTACGACATGGAAGGGGCCGTGAACTCGCCCGACGCTGTGGCGGCGCTGGAGTTCTACAAGGAGCTTTACCAGTGCTGCACGCCGCCCGGCCACTCAGACGCGTACATGGTGGCCAATCTGGACGCCTATAAGTCCGGCCAGGTGGCCATGCAGATGAACTGGTTCGCCTTCTTCCCGGGGATCGCCAAAGACGAGGTGGTCGGCGGCGACGTGTCGGGCTTCTTCGTCAATCCTGGGCAAAAAATTGAGGCCTCTACCCTTGGCGGGCAGGGGATCTCGGTGGTCTCCTACTCGCAAAACCAAGCCGAGGCGCTTGAGTACATCAAGTGGTTTGCCCAGCCCGATGTCCAGGCCAAGTGGTGGGCGCTCGGTGGCTACTCTGTCCACACAGCGGTGGCCGGCGCGCCCGAGTTCCCGGACTCAACACCCTTTGCCGGCCAGTTCCTAGAGGCCATGAACGGTGTCCAGGACTTCTGGCAGGAGCCCATCTACGCCGAGCTGCTCCAGGCCATGCAAAAGCGTGTCCACGACTATGTGGTGGCCGACCAGGGCACCGCGCAGGAGGCGTTGGACAAGTTGATCGAAGACTGGACCATCTCGTTCGAGGATGACGGCAAGCTTTAGCGCTGTGACCGGACCCATCCTAAAGGCGCGTGTGCCGGCAAGGCCGTCCGGCACCGCGCTGACGGGCAGGGCGCCGCTGAGGTTCGTTGACCCTAAGGGTCAACGGACGTCTCAATAGCGTGCTCAGGCAGTCTCGGGTTTGGCGATGAGCGATGACGCACCCAACCGCACCGGGCCGAACGGGCCCGGCGAGCGTCGGCTTACCCGCCGTGTGCGCGGTCTGTCCGACAGGGCCATCGCGTGGCTCTTCATCGGGCCGACCATCGTGCTCCTTCTGGCCATCAACATCTTCCCGTTGCTTTGGACGGTCTATCTGTCCTTCACCAACTTTCGCGCCAATCAGCCAGGGCGAGAGGTGCGCTGGCTCGGGACGCGCAACTATGAGCGGCTGCTCGGCTCAGAAGACATCTGGGGCTACCTGCAAGCAACGGCCCATTTCGTCATCTGGACAATGCTTTTGCAGGTGCTGATCGGCTTTGCGCTGGCGCTCCTCATCAATCGCGGTTTCAGGGGCGCAGGGTTCTGGACCACGCTCATCCTCATTCCCATGATGTTGTCGCCGGCCGTGGTGGGTGTCTTCTGGACCTACATTTATCAGCCGCAGACGGGGATTTTCTCCTACATCATCGACTTCTTCGCCGGCACAGGCCCTGTGGACATGATCGGCTCCGTGGCGCTCGCCCCTTGGGCGATCATCATTGTCGATACGTGGATGTGGTCCCCGTACATCATGCTGTTGTGCCTGGCGGGGCTCCGGTCGATCCCAAAATCGCTGTACGAGGCGGCCGAGATCGATAGGGCCAATGCATTGCAAAAGTTCTGGTACATCACCCTGCCGCGGGTGCTGCCGTTCTTGATGTTGGCGGTGCTGTTCCGTGGGATCGAAAACTTCAAGATGTTCGACATGGTGGTGGAGCTGACCTCGGGTGGGCCGGGGTCCACCACCGAACTTGCCTCCATCAACCTGAAGCGCGAAGCATTCGAGAAGTGGCGAACTGGCTATTCCAGCGCCTTCGCGGTGATCTTGTTCGTCACCGTCTTCGGCCTTGCCAACATTTATGTGCGCGCCCTCAACAAGGTGAAGTCATGAGTGCGCGCACCAAAGGCGCCACCGATACCGCTGGCGCAGTGGTCGCCGCGATGGCGCGCCCTGGCGAGGCAACGGCTGGCGGCAAGAGAGTGGCCGGCGCCATCGTCATCATCTACGCGCTGATCACCATGATCCCCTTGGCGTGGATTGTGGCAACGTCCTTCAAGTCGCCGCCAGCGTCCATTTCCTATCCGCCGCAGGTGGTCTTCACGCCGACGCTGGAAGGGTATGTGAACCTCTTTACCACCCGCTCGCGCCAGACGTTGGAGTACATCGAAAGTCTCGGTCCGCCGGAGACGTGGTACGATGCCCTTGTGCGCGAGCGGAACATGGTCATCACAGGGCCGAGCCGGTTCGCCGACCGCTACTGGAACTCCGTCATCATCGGCTTCGGGTCGACGTTCCTGGCGGTCTTCCTTGGAACGCTCGCCGCCTACGCGTTCTCCCGCTTCAAGGTGCCGTTCACCGATGACTTGATGTTCTTCATCCTGTCCACGCGGATGATGCCGCCCATTGCCGTCGCCATTCCCATCTTCCTCATGTACCGGGAGCTGGGGCTGTCGGACACCCATGCTGGGATGATCCTGCTTTATACCGCCGTCAATCTGTCGCTCTCGGTCTGGCTCCTGAAAGGTTTCGTGGACGAGATCCCGCGCGAGTACGAGGAGGCGGCCGTGGTGGACGGCTACACCCGCTTTCAGGCCTTTTACAAAGTGGTGCTGCCGCAAATGCGCGCCGGCATCGCAGCAACCGCCATCTTCTGCCTCATCTTTTCGTGGAACGAGTATGCCTTCGCGCTCCTCCTCACCTCGGGAACGGCACAGACGGCGCCCCCTTTCATTCCCATCATCATCGGCGAAGGGGGGCTCGACTGGCCGGCTGTTGCGGCGGGAACGACGCTGTTCTTGCTGCCTGTGGTGATCTTCACCGTGTTCCTGCGCAACCAGCTCCTGCGCGGCATCACCTTCGGGGCGGTGCGCAAATGATGCGCCTGTTCCGTCGCGGCCCTTGGGAGAACCTTGCCACGGTGTTGATTGCCGCCGGTGTGGTGATGCTGATGCAACCTTATTCGCTGTGGCTTTATGGCTGGTCCTTCGCCGTCATCCTGACCGGGACGGTGGGCTACGTCATCGTCAGCCACTTTCCCGAATGATGGCCGTGACCGACGCCTCCCCCTGCCGAGAGGCCGTCGATGGCTGAGATCGCACTCCACGCCGTCCACAAGGCCTTCGGCAGTTTCACGGCCGTGCGCGAGAGCACGTTCACCATCCGTGATGGCGAGTTCTTCGTCATGCTCGGCCCCTCCGGTTGCGGCAAGACCACCACCTTGCGGATGATTGCAGGGCTCGAATGGCCCACCTCAGGCAACATCCTCCTCGATGGTGAGGACGTCACCTATAACCGAGGCTCGGAGCGCGACATTGCCTTCGTCTTCCAGCTCTTTGCCCTTTACCCCCACATGTCGGTGCGGCGGAACATCTCCTTTCCTTTGCGCATTGCCGGGCTGCCACGGCGCGAGGTCGCATTGCGCACGCAGGAGGTGGCCAAGCTCCTTCAGATCGATCACCTCTTGGATCGCAGCGTCTCTGGTCTCGCCGCAGGGGACAGGCAACGCGTGGCTCTTGGCCGTGCCATCGTGCGCCGTGCCAAGGCGTTCTTGATGGACGAGCCCCTCGGCGCCCTTGATGCGCAATTCCGCGAGGTGATGTGCGAGGAGCTTCGCGTCCTCCACAACCGCATCGGGGCGACCACCGTCTACGTCACCCACGATCAGGTGGAGGCGATGGCGATGGCTGACCGCGTCTGCGTCATGAACCACGCCGAAGTCCTGCAGATCGGCGCGCCTGACGAGGTCTATGGCGCCCCCGCCACACGGTTCGTCGCAGGTTTCATCGGCTCACCGTCCATGAACTTCCTGCCCGCCGACGGCCCTGTGGAACAAGGCGCAACGGTTGTGGCGGTGGCAGGCGTTCCTGTCGCCATACCGGCCACCCATGCCGCCGTTACGGGCCGAGAGGCCGTGCTTGGTGCGCGGCCGGAACACATTCGCTTTGCCGATGACGGTCCTTTGCGCGGCAGGGTGCTTGCGGTGGAGTACATGGGCGCACGCCAACTGGTGACGGTGGATACCCCTGCCGGCCGCATCCGCGTGCGTGCCCCTAGCACCGAACGGGTGGGCGAGGGGGAGACCGTCGGCCTCAGGTTCAACACCAAGAGGCTGTGCGTGTTTGATGCGGCCACCGACCGGTCCGTCACCCACGGTGGGGCAAACTATGGCTGAGGCGGCGCTGGAGGGGGTCACCAAACGTTTCGGCGCCACCGTTGCCGTGGACAGCCTGTCGCTTGCGGTGGCTGACGGCGAGTTCATCGTCCTGTTGGGACCTACGGGCGCCGGTAAGACCACGACGTTGCGCCTGTTTGCCGGGCTGGAGCGGCCGGATGCCGGAGAGGTGAGGATCGCCGGTTCGACTGTGACAAGCCTTGCTCCTGCCGACAGGGACGTCGCGTTCGTCTTCCAACAATACTCCCTCTACCCCCACTATAGCGTTTTCGACAATTTGGCCTTTCCCCTGCGCGCCCCCGGCCGCAAGGGCCGCGCGGCTGACACGCGGGCACGGGTGGAAGAGGTGGCCGCCATGCTGCGGATCGAAGGCAAGCTCGCCAACAAGGCGACGGAGCTGTCGGGCGGGGAAATGCAGCGCGTCTCCATAGGCCGTGCGCTTGTGCGCGAGCCCAACCTCTTCTTGATGGATGAGCCGTTGTCCTCACTCGACGCCAAGCTGAGAGAGGATTTGCGGGTGGAGCTAAAGCGCGTCCAAAGGGACCTCAACGCCACCATCGTCTATGTCACCCACGACCAGCTTGAGGCGATGACCCTTGCCGACAGGATCGGCATTTTGGAAGAAGGCCGCCTTGTGCAACTGGCAGCCCCGCGCGTGGTCTACGAAGCGCCCGCCACCATCACAGCGGCCCAAAGGCTGGGCAGCCCGCAAATCAACCTTGTGCCCTTAGGGGCGCTGGGCCTTGGCGTGGCACCCCACGGAGCGGTGCAGGCAGGCGTGCGGCCTGAGGACATTGCCGTTGCTGAAGGGGGCGTTGCCGCAAACGTCATCAATGTGGAGCACCTTGGGGCGGACACGGTGGCGCTCCTTCATGTGGAGGGGCGCGAGGTACATGTTCTTGTGGACCCGGAGACGCCGCTCACCGAAGGCTCCGCCACGCACATTGCCGTCAGAGAGGGCGCCGCGCTGTGGTTTGATGCCGAGGCGCGGCTGATCTCCCAGCACTGAACGAAGGACCGACATGTCGACCGCCACAATCCTGACAGCCGCTGAGGCTGCCCACAAAACCATCCTCGACAACGAGGCGGACATTGAATCCCTCGACAGGGCGATCGGCGACGGCGACCATTATCACAACCTCAAGCGTGGGGCGGAAACCGTTGCCGCCATGGCCGATGACCTGTCTGCCATGGAGGCTGATGCGGCGCTCAAAGCCATTGGCATGAAGTTGATGTCCACCATCGGCGGTGCATCGGGCCCTTTGATCTCAAGCTTCATCCTCGCCATGGCCAAGACCGAAGGCGCGGCCGACCCATGGACCACGCCGACGGTGGCAAGGATGTTTCGCGCCGGCGTGGACGCCATCATGAAGCGCGGCAAAGCGAACGTCGGCGACAAGACCATGCTGGACGTCTTGATCCCCGTCGCCGAGGCTTTGGAGGAGGGCGCTGCGCAAGACACCGATCACGCCGCCTTGCGGGCACGGGTAAAGGACGTGGCGGACGAGGGCATGCTCTCCACCCGCGACCTCACCGCCCGCTTCGGCCGTGCCGCGTTCTTGGGGGAGCGCGCGGTGGGGCACATCGACCCCGGCGCGAAATCCTCTTCACTCATCATCGCGTCCATCTGCGATGCCACTGCCTGAGCCCACACACGCGACGCGCGCCGCACGAGCCTGAACGCCACAAAGGGGAACGCCATGAAAAAGCTCATCAACGACACCGCCGACGTTTTGAGCGAAAGCCTGAGGGGGTTCGGCCGCGCCCATAGCGATCTTGTGAGCGTGTCGCTGGACCCGCGCTTCGTCACGCGCAAAGCACCCGAGAAGGGCAAGGTGGCGCTGATCTCAGGGGGCGGCTCCGGCCACGAACCGCTGCACGCAGGCTTCGTGGGGGAGGGGATGCTGACCGCTGCCTGCCCGGGTCAGGTGTTCACCTCACCGACGCCCGACCAGATGCTGGCCGCCGCCGAAGCGGTGGACGGTGGCAAAGGCGTTCTGTGGATCGTGAAAAACTACGCCGGCGACGTCATGAATTTCGAGATGGCGGCGGAGATGTATGACGGTGAGAGCGCCACCGTCCTCACCAACGATGATGTGGCGGTGGAAAGCTCCACCCACAGCCAGGGCCGGCGCGGCGTGGCCGCAACCATCGCGGTGGAGAAGATTGTCGGGGCGGCGGCCGAGCGGGGCGAGACTCTTGCCGCCCTCCAAAAGCTAGGGGAACGGGTGAACGCGGCTTCCGGCACCATGGGTATGGCGCTGACAAGCTGCAT
>JBCDCF010000186.1:0-6954 GCA_039182345.1 Pseudomonadota bacterium | reverse complement strand
TTGAGTCAAGCGGCCCGATCGCGAGGGGAAGGGATCGGTGCCACCAAGTCGACGAAGCTCGAACTGTGGCACCAACAGCGCACGACCGCGCGCCGGCCGGTCAGGCCGCCCCTCGGAGGCCGCGGAGCGAATGGCCGTCAGAGACTAAAATGGTGCGGATGGAGGGACTCGAACCCCCACGCCTTGCGGCGCTTGGACCTAAACCAAGTGCGTCTACCAGTTCCGCCACATCCGCCTCAGCGTGCTCTAGTGGGTGGAGCGGTCGCGGTCAAACCGTGTCGAAGGCGGCTCTTGCAGGCTTCAGGGCGGCAAGGAGGTCGTCGGCAATGAGGGCAGGGCCGGCAGCTTCGCCCGTGTGACCATGGAGGAAGGTGCCCATGGCGGCGGCGTGAAAGGGCGGCGCGCCTTGGGCAAGGAAGGCGGCGATGATGCCGGCAAGCACATCGCCGCTGCCGGCCGTTGCAAGCCATGGGGGCGCGTTGGCGTTGATGGCGACACGCCCGCCGGGCTCGGCAATCAACGTGTCGGCGCCCTTCAGCACCACGATCACACCGGCTTTTTCGGCGGCAGCGCGGGCCCTGTCGATCCGCGCACCATCACGGCCGAACAGGCGGGCAAACTCCCCCTCGTGGGGTGTCAGCACCGTGTTCGTGCCGGCCAGCGCGCTCATCAACCGGTCGGGGTCGTTGGCAAAGGCGGTGAGGGCGCCGGCGTCGAGGACCGTTGCGGCCGGCGAGGCGAGGGCTGCCTCGGCAAGGGTGGCGGTGGCCTCGTCAGGCGGCAGGCCAGGGCCCAAGACGACGGCGTTGTGGCGGGGGTCGGAGAGGATGTCGGCAAGACCCGCGGCGCCATCCAACTTGGTCAGCATCACGGTGGTGAGGTGAGAGGCGTTCACCATCAAGGCGTCAGGGGGCGAAGCAAGGGTGACGAGGCCGGCACCGGCCCGCAGCGCCGCTGTGGCGCACAGGCGGCCCGCGCCAGTTGCCGCCATGGGGCCGGAGACGGCCACCACATGGCCGCGGTCGTACTTGTGGCCATCGGCCTTCAGAACTGGTCGTTCCGCGCGCCAAAGGTCGGATTCGTTGGCAAATGCCGTTGGGCCGACCGAGGCCACCGTTTTGTCTTTGATGCCGATATCGGCGACGACCACGCGGCCGCAGTGGCCTCTGCCGGGGTAAAGGAGATGGCCCACACGGCGCCGGCAGAACGTTACCGACCGGTGGGCGTTGACGGCCGTCCCCAAAACCGCCCCTGTCCGCCCGTCCACCCCGCTTGGCAGATCAATGGCGAACACGCGCGCGGCGGAGGCGTTGATGGCGGCAACAAGGCGTGCAAAGTCGCCCTCAAGGGGCCTGACGAGCCCACCGCCAAACAGGCCGTCGATGATGATGTCAGCGCGTGCATGAAGCCCCTCTTCAAAGCTGAGGCGCTCGCCAGTGAAGGCAGCGTTGGCAGCCCGTGCAGCAGGGCCGCCTGCCCCGCCAGCGCAGTCGACGAGGCGTGTCTTGAAGCCGCGCTGTTTCAGGACGCGGGCGGCGACAAATGCATCGCCGCCATTGTCGCCCGGCCCTGCCACCACAAGGATCGTCACACCGAACGTGATTTCGGCCGCCACCGCATCGGCCACAGCGTAGCCGGCCCGCTCCATCAAGGTGGCGATGGGGGTGCCTGAGGCGACCGTCCGTTGGTCCGCCGCGGCCATCTCTTGCGGCGTCAGCAATTCAATCAACGGCCCCTCCTGCGCCCGTCAGTTGGGCGAATGAACAAATAATAGGCAAATCGACCATGGTTCGAGCAATTCGTCTGCCCGATCTTTCGTCAAATGCCTCATTTGTCGCGCATGCGGTTGCGTCTGAACGTTGGCACGCAAGATGCATTGCGGTCGATGCGAAGCGAGCGGCACGGCGGTGACCCAGGCCGCCGAACCAACAAGGTCCAATGAAGAAAATCGAAGCCATCATAAAGCCGTTCAAGCTCGATGAGGTGAAAGAAGCGCTGCAGGACGTGGGCCTGCAAGGCATCACGGTGATGGAGGCGCGCGGCTTCGGGCGGCAAAAGGGCCATACCGAACTCTACCGCGGAGCCGAGTACGTGGTGGACTTCCTGCCCAAGGTCAAAATCGAGCTTGTGGTTCCCGACAGCCTTGTCTCGTCAGCGGTGGACGCCATCCGCACGGCGGCCCAGACAGGACGCATCGGCGACGGCAAGATCTTCGTCCTTCCCGTCGAGGACGCCATCCGCATCCGCACCGGCGAAGCCGGCGACGATGCCATCTAACCCAACCCCCATCAAAGCTTTATAGAGAAAAGAGCGAGGCGAATGAGCACTGCGCAAGAGATCCTGAGGGATATCAAAGACAAAGACGTGAAATTCGTCGACCTGCGCTTCACGGATCCGCGCGGCAAAATGCAGCACGTGACCATGGATTGCGGCATTGTCGATGAGGACATGTTCGCCGATGGCGTCATGTTCGACGGCTCGTCCATTGCCGGCTGGAAGGCCATCAACGAGTCCGACATGACGTTGATGCCCGATCCCGAGACCGCCCACATCGACCCCTTCTTCGCGCAGACCACCATGGCGGTCTTCTGCGACATCTTGGAGCCGTCCACGGGCGAGGCTTACAACCGCGACCCCCGCACCACCGCCAAGAAGGCCGAAGCCTACGTGAAGTCGCTCGGCATCGGCGACACGGTGACCATGGGTCCTGAAGCCGAGTTCTTCGTGTTCGACGACGTGCGCTTCAACACAGAGCCCTACGACACCGGCTTCCAGCTGGATTCCATCGAGCTGCCGTCCAACGTCGGCACCGAGTATGAGACCGGCAACCTCGGCCACCGCCCGCGCACCAAGGGCGGCTACTTCCCCGTGCCCCCCATCGATTCAGCGCAGGACATGCGCTCTGAAATGCTGTCTGTCATGACCGAAATGGGCGTGACGGTGGAAAAGCACCACCACGAGGTGGGTGCGGCCCAGCACGAGCTTGGCCTGAAGTTCGACACCCTGACCCGCATTGCCGATAAGATGCAGGTCTACAAGTACGTCGTGCACCAGGTGGCGAACGCTTACGGCAAGACCGCGACCTTCATGCCCAAGCCCGTGTTCGGCGACAACGGCACAGGCATGCACGTTCACCAGTCCATCTGGAACGCCGGCCAGCCGCTGTTTGCCGGCAACATGTATGCCGACCTTTCGGAAATGTGCCTGTTTTACATCGGCGGCATCCTGAAGCACGCCAAGGCCATCAACGCCTTCACCAACCCGTCCACCAACTCCTACAAGCGTCTGGTGCCGGGCTATGAAGCGCCGGTGCTGCTGGCCTACTCCGCGCGCAACCGCTCCGCCTCCTGCCGCATTCCTTATGCGACGAACCCCAAGGGCAAGCGCGTTGAAATCCGCTTCCCCGATCCTTCGGCGAACCCCTACCTTGCCTACTCTGCGATGCTGATGGCTGGCCTTGACGGCATCCGCAACCGCATCCACCCGGGCGATCCCATGGACAAGGACCTTTACGATCTTCCGCCCGAAGAACTGAAGGGCATTCCCACCGTGTCAGGCTCGCTGCGCGAAGCCCTCGACAACCTCGACAAGGATCGCGACTTCCTGAAGGCCGGCGGCGTCATGGATGACGACCAGATTGACGCCTACATGGAACTGAAGTGGGAAGAGAATGAGCGTTTCGAGCAGACGCCTCACCCCGTTGAGTTCGACCTCTACTACTCCGTCTAAGTCTTTCACCGCCGCATTTGCGGCGTGAGAACACGGCGTGAAGGCCGCCGCGCCCCCCACGGGCGCGGCTGCTTTTTTTGTACCGCTGCAGCCATAGGGCGGGCGGGCGTTGCGCGTTGTCCCATCGCCCCATACACCGGGCGGTGTGGGCTGGCGCGGTCATGGTGCGCCGGCGGAACTCTTAGGGAAGGCGGGGCGCGTGCACCAACTGGCATCGATGCCTCCTGTCCCCCATGGCGGCGACCTTGGTGCGGCGGCCGAGCGCTATGGCATCCCCATCGCCGATTGGCTGGACTGCTCCACAGGCATCAACCCCAACGCCTATCCCGCCACCCTTCTGGCAGAGCCGCTGACGGTGCTGCCCCAGGCGGATGCCATGGAGCGGCTGCTCCAGTCGGCGCGTGCCGGCTATGGGCTCAGCGTCGATCAGCCCATTGTGGCGGCGCCTGGAACACAGGCGATCCTCCAGTGGCTCCCTGTGTTGATGCCTGTGGAGACGGTCGCCATCCTCGGCCCCACCTATGGGGAGCACGCGCGGCTGTGGGGTTCTGTTGCCGCCGTGCGCATCGTCCCGCGCCTTGAGGATGCCGTGGAGGCCGACCTTGTTGTGGTGGTGAACCCCAACAACCCCGACGGCAGGATTGTCCCTCCCGCTGATCTTCAAGCTTTCGCCAAGACCCAAGAGGGGGACACCCCGCGCCTCATCGTCGACGAGGCGTTTTGCGATGTCTGCCCCCACACCAGCGTTGCCGGCGCAAAGGGCACCCTTGTGCTCAAGAGCTTTGGCAAATTTTTCGGCCTTCCTGGCCTGCGCCTTGGCTTTGCCATCGGTGCCCTGCGGTGGGTGATGGCGCTTCAGACGGCGCTTGGCCCTTGGGCTGTGGGTGGGTCCGCCCTTGCGGTGGGGGCCGAAGCCCTTGCCGATGCCGCCTGGATTGCAGCCACCCGCACCCATCTTGCCGACGCCCGCCGCCGGCTTGACGGGGTGCTAAAGGGCAAGGGGCTCACTGTCATAGGCGGCACGGACCTTTTCCGTCTGGTGGCGGTGGAGGATGCTAAGGCCCTCCACCATCGCCTCGCACGGGAGGGCGTTTGGACACGGC
The DNA here is from genome assembly GCA_039182345.1 of Pseudomonadota bacterium. GTDB lineage: Bacteria > Pseudomonadota > Alphaproteobacteria > Rhizobiales > Amorphaceae > Acuticoccus. The sequence goes on along the minus strand of JBCDCF010000186.1, from coordinate 2,122 downwards.
GGTTCGATGCTGCGCCGACGCACCTGCGCATCGGTCTTCCGGCGGACGAGGCGCGCTTTGAACGGGCCTTGGCGCGGGCCACAGAATAGGTGATTGGCGCGGTCCCCCTTGCCCTCTTGCTGGACGCGCTGATTGGCGATCCCGACCGTGTGTGGCGCAGGCTACCGCACCCGGTGGTCTGGTTCGGACGGCTGATCCATCACCTCGACGCAACGTTCAACCGCGGCGGCGGGAAGACGGCCAAAGGGGCGCTCGCCCTTGCCATCGCGGTGGCCGCGTGGGCCATTCCAGCGGCCGCGCTGTCGGTGCTGTGCGATGCTTTGGGGGTGGCCGGGCTTGCGCTGGAAGTGGTGGTGGCCAGCGTCTTCTTGGCCCACAACAGCCTTCATGTGCATGTGCGCCGGGTGCTTGATGCGCCTGACATCACTGCCGCGCGCAGAGCGCTGTCCATGATTGTGGGGCGCGACACCAAAGACCTCGACGAGACCGCCGTCAACCGCGCCAACATTGAAACCTTGAGCGAAGGCGTGTGCGATGGCGTGGTGGCGCCCGCATTCTGGTTTGCCGTGGGCGGGCTCGGCGGGCTTGTGGCCTACAAGGTGGTCAACACCGCCGATTCCATGATTGGTCACAGGACGCCCCGGCACGAGGCTTTCGGTTTTGCCGCCGCGAAGGTGGATGACCTCATGAACCTCGCTCCCGCCCGCCTGACTGCGGTCTTGACCGCCATCGCAGCGCCGGGCCTTTGGGCGAAGCGCGAAAGGGTGGTGCGCGATGCCCGGCGCCACGTCTCCCCCAATGCAGGCTGGGCGGAGGCAGCGTTTGCCTACGCCCTCAACGTCTCCCTCGGAGGGCCGCGCCGCTATGGCAGCCGCGCCGTCGACGGTGTGTGGCTGAACCAGGATGGCACCCCGCCGCGGCCCGATGACGTGCGGCGCGCCCTGTCACTCTCCAAGCGGATCGGCGCGGTGCAGATTGCCGCCTACGGGTTGGTGGCAGCAACGATCGCCCTTGTCTGAGCAAGGGCGAGGACAGCGTCGGTGTCGATGGCGGCATCAAGATGGTCGGCGAGGCGGTCCAGAGTGTCGTCCACCACCTGGTCATAGTGGAGCGAGGACGGCGTGCCGAGGCGCGCCAGAAAGGCTTTTCGGAACGGGTCGGCGTTGAAGAGACCGTGGAGGTAGGCGCCCATCACGCGCCCATCGGCCGAGACCGCGCCGTCGGGCCCTTCCTCCAGGACGGCAAGGGGCCGCGCGGTGTCGGGCCCTTCTGTGCGTCCCATATGGATGCGGTAGCCCTCCACCGGCGTGTCGACCCCTTCAAGGCACGCCCGGCCCCTGGTCTGACGGGTGACCTTGGGCGCCATCAACCGTGTGGTGACATTGAGGAGGCCGAGCCCGTCCGTCGCGCCTGGGGGGCCTTCGATCCCGTCCTCGTCCACCACCATGCGGCCGAGCATCTGGTAGCCGCCGCACAGCCCGATCACCCTGCCGCCCCGCCGCACATGGGCTTTCAGGTCAATGTCCCACCCGGCTGCCTTCAGGGCGTTGAGGTCGGCGATGGTGGATTTTGACCCCGGCAGCAGCACAAGGTCGGTGTCGGCCGGCAACGGCTCCTCCAGAGGCAGAAGGGAGAGCGAGACCGATGGCTCCAGCCGCAAGGGGTCGCAATCGTCGAAGTTTGCAATGTGTGGCAGGCGCGGCATGACGATTGTGAAGCCCGAACGGGTGGCCTTTGCCGGAAGGCCCAAAGTGTCCTCCGCAGGCAGGCGCTCGGCGCCATCAAACCATGGGACCACGCCGAGCGAGGGCCATCCGGTCCGCTCTTGAATGGTGGCCGCACCAGCATCAAAGAGGCGCACATCGCCTCTGAACTTGTTGATGAGAAAGCCCTTCACCTGCCGCTTGTCCGCCTGGGGCAGCACGGCGGCGGTCCCCACCAGGTTGGCGATGACGCCGCCCCTTGCAATGTCAGCGGCCAGCACGACAGGAACATCGGCGGCAAGGGCAAAGCCCATATTGGCAATGTCGCCTGCGCGCAGGTTGATCTCCGCAGGGCTGCCGGCGCCTTCCACAATCACAAGGTCGGCCCCCGCGCTCACCTTGCGAAAGCTCTCAAGGAC